>JAZQND010000064.1:0-12756 GCA_045627145.1 Ruminococcus sp.
CGTCTGCATTTTCAAAGCCTTCTTTTGTCAGTACATTTACGATAAGGATTGCTACGATTACTGCTACTGCTACGAGTATTACAGTTTCAAGTGTCTCCATACCGTCTTCCTTTTCCTGAAGTTCCTTTACCTTTCTCTGAAAATTGAGGTAACCTCTGTAAGCTGATAATGTAAGTTTGTTGAACATTTCAACTTCCCCCTTTCACTTAATATTTTATATATTCAAACACTAATGCACAATCACACTGTGTTAGAATCAGAAACTTATGCTGCCGAACATTTGTGCAAACAACGGCACAACAACTATAACAAGAATGCCGACAAACATTATCATATTTGGAATAAGAAGTTTCTGTGAAGCAATTTCACCTTTCTGCTTTGAATACTGCTTCTTATTTTCCCATGCTTCATCTGCCATTACCTTCATTGAGTTGATTGACTCCGAAGCACCTCTGTAAACTGCCTGAACATAAATTGAAGAAAATTTTCTGATTTCCTTTGTTCCGCAGCGCTGTGCGAAATTGTCCATTGCAGCATCTATAGCCATACCCTCCTGAATATCCTTGGAGGTTGTACGCATTTCTTCATAAAGCGGCGAATCATAGTTTGATGTTGCCACTTCATCCCAGGCTTTTCTTACAAGCATACCTGCATTGATAAGCAGTGTAAGCTTTGAAACCATTTTTGGAAATTCTGATATAATTGCATCCTTTTTATCATTTATCGAAGTATTTATGCTTGATTTTACTCCGTTAACCAAAGCAAAAGTAATCAAAGCACCTAGAAGAAGTCCAATAACAGACTGCAATATACAGCACAACATAAATGCTAACGGAAGCAACGTAATAATGAGAGAAATTTGAGCTGCAATTGAAACATAGAAATAGAGCTCCGCATTTTCTCTGCCGTAAACTTCAATAAGACTGTTGATTCTTTCAGAACTTTTTTTACGGGTTGAGATTTTTGAACCTGATTTCACTTCCAAAAATTCAATAGCACCGAGTCCGATAAAATACAAATCTTTAAGAACAAATCCTTCTCCTTCAATTCCGTCAAGCATATCAGAATATGTCTTTCTGTATTTAAAATACAGTATCAGCCACATTACTACAAGCAATGTTGCTACAATGGCAGAGAGCAATATTAAAACGAACACTTATATTCCTCCGTTATACTTTAATATCAACAATTTTAAGTCCAAGCCAGTAAGCAAATACAAAAACAACAAGTGCAACTGCTTTAATTACAACAGTAATGAATGACTGTGTACCGTCACCGAAAAACTTTGTAAGTACTGACATTACAATAGGCATTACTGCAAGGATATTAAGCTGATTTTTCTGACCTGTTACCATAGTTTGGATCTCAAGCTCAATTTCCATCTTATCACCTATCATGTCTCGGGTTTCACGAATAACCTTAGCAATATCACCGCCAAGATTAGCAGAAACATCAAAAACGCTTGCGAAACTCTTAACATCATCAAGACCGCTTCTTTCTGCCAAATCGTTTATCATATCCTTAATCTCAATACCCTGATTATCGTGTGCTGAACAAGTAAGAGCAACTTCATTTGCAATATAGGAAGCTTCACCATGTTCAACCACCATATCGGTGTATGCAGTATGGAAAGCACGATTTGCTGTCATACCTGCGGTATATGAGTTACTGAGTGATTCAAGCAGATCACGGAACTGAAGTCTTAATTCTCGCTGTCTTTTTTTCTGAAGACTGTCTCTGTAAATATCGGGGGCTTTAAAGCAAGCAAGAACACCTATTACTATTGCAAAAGGAATACTTCCGAAGTAAAGAAAGCTTGCACCGCCTGCACCTACAAAACCTATAACAAGTGCAATCGTTCTTTCCTTTAAAGAAAGATTGTACACTTTATAGTCTGTTCCAATCTCGGTGATACCATGATTTTCAACTATTTTTTCTTTTTTGTTCTTTTCCTTTTTAGTTTTTTCTTTTTTTAAAGCCTGTTCAGCAACAACCTGATTGTCTTCTTCAGTATCTTTATTTTTTTTTCTGAATGCCATAAGTTTTTAACCTCTGAATTAAATTATTTCTGTAATACCTGCCTGTTTGAGTTTGGCAACATTTTTCATAGGATTTGAGGTTCTTGTGAGCTTACCGTGAACCTTCTCAAGAGTAGAAGTTTCATCTTCTTCAAATACATAGAGCTGATTCAAAAGAATTTCTCCGTTTTCATATCCGAGAACCTCGGTAATCTCAACAACCTTACGGGAGTGGTCTCTCATTCTTGAAAGATGGATTATCAGGTCAAGAGCTGATCCTATCTGTCTGCGAACCGCATCAAGAGGAAGTCCTGAAGCACCCTGAAGAACCATAGTTTCCAAACGGGTAAGCATATCCTTGGCGGAGTTTGCGTGACCTGTTGAAAGTGAACCATCATGACCTGTATTCATGGCCTGAAGCATATCAAGAGCTTCCTCGCCACGAACTTCTCCGACAACTATACGTTCAGGACGCATTCGGAGGGAAGATTTAATAAGATCTTTTATAGTAATAGCACCCTTACCTTCAGCATTTGCCTGTTTTGTTTCAAGGCTTACAAGGTTATCAACACCTGTGATCTGAAGTTCGGCTGAATCTTCGATTGTAATAACACGCTCATCAAACGGAATATAGTTTGAAAGAGCATTAAGGAAAGTGGTTTTACCACTACCTGTACCGCCGCTGATGAAAATATTGTACTTAGCACCAACCAGCAGTTTTAATTTTTTTGCAATGTCCGCAGTAATTGAACCGTATGAAATAAGTTTTTCAATACTCATAGGCTTTTTGGAGAACTTACGGATCGTAACAGTATCGCCGCACATTGCTATCGGGTGAAGAACGATATTAACACGGGAACCGTCTTTAAGTCTTGCGTCAACGATAGGGCTTGATTCATTTACCTCACGTCCGCAGATATCAACGATTCTGTGAATGATTTTTCTGAGCTGAACTCTGCCTTCTTCGTTGTCTTCAGCAAATTTCTGGTCAAGACGAATAACACGACCGGCTCTTTCAACGAAAATATTGTCTGGACCGTTAACCATAACTTCGGTAATCGACTCATTCATAAGAATAGTATCAAGAAGACCGAGACCACGGTAAATACCGAAAACCTGTTCAAGAATAACAGCTTTATCGTCCGGCGAAATATAAACAAGTGTATCATCCGAAGCATGATAGTCACTGTTTGAATCGAGCAGACCACTCATAAGGTTCCAGATATAAGTTCTGTAAGTTTCGTCATCAGCATCACGGAAACGCTGAACTGTTTCTGCCTTTGTCTTTACAGATTCAAAATTCTGCATAGACGCATCCGCTTTATCAGCAGACGAAACTTCACCTTCATCAATCATCGTACAAATCTTTTTAACAATTTCGTCAATAGCAAGTTTAATCTTCATACTTCACCTTATTCTCCGAATTATTGCGGGACTGCCTCTTCTTCCTGTTTAACGGTTAATTTGGAAAGCACTCCGCTTGAAACAACTTCCTGAATTATACTTTGTGAAGTCAGTCTTTCGTTATTACCTGTACGATATCTTACTATTCTTGCAAGCACGTCCATATCACCGACGAAATCCTTTTCATTAGTAAGACCGTAATACTGGTTAAGAACGATAGATTGCTGCGGCATGATATCAACATCTCGCTGAAGAATATCCATATATCTGTGAAGCTTGGATATTTTTGAGATAGCAAGATCCGAATCCGTTGAAACAAATACTATTCTGTCCGACGAGAAGATAAGCTTCTTCAAAACAGGATTTGCCGAGAAATCAGCATCTATGATTATGTAGGAATATTCAAACTTTGAAACAAGGGTTTGAAGCAAGAGAGATAATGCCTGTTCCGAAAGAGAAAGACTTTCGTTCATGTTTGTGAAACCCTTGATGTAAGAAAGCATTTCGCTTTTCTGTTTTTTATCTCTGCTGATGATATCTCTGAGGAGCTGATAAACAGAGCTTTCAGAATACTTTGTTTTAAAGAGGGCAAGGAAATCGGAAATACTCTTGTTATTGCCGCTTTCAAAGAACACAGCATCTGAAGTTGTCTGTTCAAGGTTTATGTAAAGCACCTCATTTTCCTTAGAAAGTTCAACAGCCGTACAAGCTGCTACCGTTGAACTTCCCGCACCGCCATGAACGGGAAGGAAAGTGATGATTTTGGTTTTCTTATCAACGTTATCAAGTACATCAGCCTTTTTGATAACACGATTTTTCTTACTTTCGTAGAGAAAGCAGATTTTTGAATAGAGAGCAGAAACGCCTCTGTACTTAAAAATTGTTTCCGTATTGTTAACAATTTCATTTGTTTCAGAAAAATAGCAGAAAACTGCCTCGCCACAAAGGTCTGTGATCTCCTCCGGAGTAACCTTATCAAATTCTGAATCGAACATGACAAAGTCAGCCCCTTCTGCACCAAGAAGATCCTTGGCTGCATCGAGATTATCGCAGGTAGTTATCTGCAAATCAGGATATTTTAAATTCATGTAATACTTAAAACGCTGTGAATAGTTAGTATTACCATCAAGAACAAAAATTTTCATTTTCTTACCCCTACCAAACTTAATTTTTTAGCAAACTATGAATCCGGCAAAATATTCGCCTGATAATTACCCTAATAATGATTTCATCTGCGAATCAGAACACCGACCGCATATAAGGCAGTGACAAAATCTGCTGCAAATCTTTTCATACTGAATTACTTTATCAGCAGCCCCGAAAAGTATTTTGCAACCGGTAATATCCGATATGAATTTCATACATTTATTACCTTTACCTTATTTAAGTATATTATAATATAAATATCACTATTTGTCAAGTTTACTTATAACAAAATTCAAAATTTCGTAAATAAGCACAGAATATCTTCCTTTTTTTGTAATACATATCATTAATATATCTATAAAGCAGATTGCTCATGAAAAAATATGCACTTTTATGTAAAATCAAACAAAAAAGTTTTCGCATTTTATTAACAAGTAACATTTTTTCGCATTGCCAGATTTTTTTATTAACCGTATATATTAGAATTGCAACATCCGCTTATTGACACATCTTTCAATGAACATTTACTATCATTATGCAATTTGCCGACAACTGCCGATTCTATGCACTTTTCTGTTTCAACAGTCCAAAAGTTATTATACACTTATATCTATATTTTGTCAATATCCCGCAATTGAATTTTTACATGAAGATTATGCTTGAATTATTTTTTCGATTGTGCTACAATGTGTTTTGTAATTTTTTCACAAGGGGTATATTATGATTATAAAAAAATTTTTGACTATTCTAAGCTGTACCCTGATTTCGCTTACTGCGGTATCGTGCAGCAACAACAACGAAAAATCAGCGGAGCACGCTGCTCCCTCTCAACCGCCCGCAAATACCACCTCGGAAATCAGCGTAACAGTTGATATTTCGCAGGATACATCATCCTGCACCACTTCCTCAGAGTCAACATCCGATTCCGACATTTTCGTTGAACTTAAGCTGAACAGCAATTGGGATTCAGGTGGAAAAACCACCTTCGACTACACCTTTACAGTCAAAAATGAGTCCGATTCACAAGTTAACGGCTGGAAGGTCACAATTCCCACAGACGGTGGAAGTGTCGGAAGTGCGTGGAGTACGAAATACAGCGAAAATAGTGGTATCATCACTGCTCTTCCCGAAACCTACAATGCTGTTATTGAGCCTCATCAATCAGCCGAATTCGGTATGCAGATAGTAGGCGGCAGTCCTCTCGACACTTCAAAAATCGCTTTAAAAACCGAAAAGGGCAAATCCTCTGCTGCTTCTAATTCTGAAAAATCGGCAGATACTTCAAAGTCTGACATTCCGCAAAGCCGTCCTGCTGAAAATGTCCCCGAGCCTTCAACCGATGACTGGCTTTCCGCAAAAGGCTCAAAAATCATTGATAAAAGCGGATGTGAAGTATGGCTTACAGGCTGTAACTGGTTCGGCTACAACACCGGAACAAACTGCTTCGACGGTCTTTGGGCTTGCGACCTTGATACCTCCCTTGCTGCTATTGCCGACCACGGCTTCAACCTTCTTAGAATTCCTATCTCCACAGAACTGGTCAACAATTGGGAGGACGGTGTTTTCCCTCCTGCAAACTACAACAATGCAACCAACTCTTATCTCAATGGGCTGAACAGCCTCGAAATTTTTGACCACACCATCGGTCAGTGCCGTGCAAACGGAATAAAGATAATGATAGACTTTCACTGTGCAGTTACCGATTCTATGGGACACATGAAGCCTCTCTGGGTTGACGGAAGCATTACTGAAAAAGACTACTTCCGTGCTTTGGAATGGATTGCAGACCGTTACAAGAACGACGATACCATTATCGCAATCGACCTCGAAAATGAGCCGCACGGTAAACAAAATGAGTCTCCCCGTGCCAAGTGGGACGGCTCTAAGGACAGTGACAACTGGAAATATATCGCAGAACAAGCCGCAGGAAAGGTTCTTGGCAAAAATCCGAACCTGCTTGTAATGGTTGAGGGCATAGAGATATACCCCAAAAATACAAGCTCAAACGGAAACTTCTCCTCGCAGAACGAAGCTGATTACTATTTCAACTGGTGGGGCGGCAATCTCCGTGGCGTAGCAGACAATCCCGTTGACCTCGGAAAATTCCAGAACAAACTTGTATACTCACCGCACGATTACGGTCCTTCAGTTTATGAACAGCCGTGGTTCAAGGGCGGATATGACTACGATTCCCTCCGCAGCGACTGCTGGTACGATAACTGGTCCTTCATTCAGGACAAAAACATTGCTCCGCTGCTTATCGGAGAATGGGGCGGATTCATGACCGAACCAAACCTCACATGGATGACCTGTCTGCGTCAGTTTATCAAGGATAACCGCATAAACCATACATTCTGGTGCTTCAATTCAAATTCAGGCGATACAGGCGGTCTTGTCCTTGATGACTTCACAACATGGGATAATGATAAATATAATTTCGTAAAAGAGGTTTTATGGCAGAAAAACGGCAAATTCGTCGGTCTTGACCACAAAATCCCACTCGGCAAAAACGGCATTTCACTATCTGATGCTTCCTGACACTAAAAACGCCCTGATATCAGGGCGTTTTTAGTATTTATCAGAGGCAGTTCAGGTATATTTTTTCAGGCGGAACAGATGTCGGAACATCCACAACGTTCACACCCTGAACTGTAGTCAGTGTCGGAAGCACTATCGGAGTGTCCACCGCAGATCCGCTGACATAATGATGAAGAATGCCGCTGCCGTCTGCGTTTCTTTTAAGATATTCGTTTTTCTGAAGCTGTTTATCAACTGCAATTGAAGCAGCACTGCTTCCGTTGACCGTTATCGGTACTTTAATTCCGTAAGTCTCATATTCTGTAGCTGCGTCGTTCTGCTCAACCTGTATATATCTTGTACCTTCAACAACAAGAGAATACAGATTCGGACAGTATGATTCTGTAGTGCAGTGGACATAAACATACAGCGTTCCGTCGGAATTAGGCTTACATATCTTGGCGTGTCTCAGTGTAACATCAAGCTTTGAATCCCAGTTTTTTCCAAAATAGAGGATTCCGTTAATTAAATACGGATCGCCGAGGTCTGTGGAACAAGCGTAATTTTTAGTAGGATCCAGACCTCGGAGCGTATATCTGTAATAGTTCGTATTGTAAAGAACATGGTCTGCAAAAATTGAGAATATATTTTTTCCTATATCTCCAACGCCTGCTCCGTCAACGGTATTACCCCATATCTGCCATTCAGCAATCGGAACGCCGCTGCTTCTTACTGTAAGCGGCGGTACTCCTTCAACTTCTCCGCTGCTGCCGCCTGACCGCTTTCCGGCACGGAGAGCAGTATAAAAATCAGGATATCGTCCGGTTTTTTGGGCTTTCAGTGTTTCGTAATGATTAAGCAAGGTGTATCACTCCTCTCCGTTCTGGTTGTGCCATTCGCCTTCGGAATCAAGACCGTAGAAATCTCCGGTGGAAATATCCCACGCTATACTGCCCTGTGCGATTATTTTTCCGTCAAAATCGTCGGTTTCGGGAAGTTCCTCGGCGGAGTCGATATCAAGCTCCATTCTCTCAACACTGTCACCATCGTCAAATTTAATAAATACGCTGTTTCTAATGCTTATCATAAAAATCCTCCTGAAAAATATATTTGAAGTGAGTTCCTATAATAGGGCAGAAAACAGCGTTCATTCAACGGAAAACCATTGAATATTGAAAAAATTTCATCTGATTATCACAATTCAGCAAAAAACACCGCACAAAGATAGTGCGGTGTTGTCTTGCTACTCTGTCTGTTTAGCTTTACTATTTTTCTTTTCAGCTTCCGAAGTTTTTTTAACAGGCTTTTTTAAATCGACCTTTTTCAGCGTGATAAGGAATACAGAGCCTTCATCAGGTTTGCTCGTAACGTAAATCGTTCCGCCGCACCTTGTTACGATCTCCTTGCAGAGAGCAAGTCCGAGACCGTTTCCCTGTGACTGTCTTGAGGTATCAGCCTGATAGAACTTATCAAAAATATGACGCTGCTGTTCTTCTGACATACCTATTCCCTCGTCACTTATGTAGACCTTGAAATGATTTTCGGTTTCCTCAAGGCGTATGGTAATAGTACTTTCTTCTGGCGAAAACTTTATTGCATTGCTGATGATATTCGTCCATACCTGAAAAAGAAGTGAACGCTGACCAACATACTTTACCTCCGGAAGGTCAAGGTCAAATTCAATATCCTTGCTGCTCCATTTAGGTTCAAGCATAACTATCGCACTTCTTAGCTGTTCATCAAGGCGGTATTCAATGGGAGCGTCCAGTGATGACTGATGTTCAAGCCTTGAAAGTCTGAGAATATTCTCTGTAAGGTCATTCAGTTTTTCTATGCTGAAAAATGCTTTTGAGAAATAGTGCATACGTTCTTCTTCGGGAAGTGAACTATCCTGAAGAAGCATCAGGTAGCCGTTAAGCGATGAAAGAGGCGTTTTGAATTCGTGGGAAACATTTGCTATAAAATCGTTTCTTATCATCTCAACGGAACTAAGCTCGTGAACCATGTAGTTAAAATTTTCAATGGTTTCAGCCAGTTCGGCAAGTGAACCCTCGTATTTGAGCTGAACGCTGTAATCGCCGTCCGCAATTTTCTTGGTTGCGGCACTCAGGCTCAGTATCGGCTTGAAAATGTTCCACGTTGCAAAATAAGTCAGTGCAGACGTAAAAACAAGACCGACAAGATAAAGTCCGAATCCGAAAAAAGCAGAGAATGCACCGCTTCCGAGGTCAATTCCGACCTTTCTCAGTAATGCAGCCACACCCGAAAAAAGGAGAATAAGTATAAGCGTGGTGGAAATAAACGCCCAGACCATGCTGTAAGCCATTCTCATGTATTTTTTTACTTTTTTGGTTTTATTTTTTTTCATTTTTTGTCACCCTGTAACCAAGACCTCTTATAGTTACGATTTTGAAATCGGTATTATTCTTAAATCTTTCACGCAGTCGGCTTATATGTACATCAAGGGTATGCGAATCCGTAACATCCTCAAATCCCCAGATATCATCAAGAAGCTGCTGACGTGTAAAAATCTGTTCAGGATATGATATAAGCTTATAAAGAAGCATGAATTCCTTCTGCGGCAGAACCTGAACGCCGTCTTTATCCTCAACCGACCACGTTCCGTATTCAAGAGTAGTGTCACCAAATGTAAGCTTTTTTTCATTTGCACTTTTAACCCGCCGCAAAAGTGCATTGATTCGGAAAATAAGTTCATTCAGGTCAATCGGCTTTACCATGTAATCATCAGCACCTGACCTGAAGCCGATTTCTTTGTCAGCAATATCACCTTTTGCGGTAATAAAAATAACAGGCGTGTCGATTCTGCATTCACGCAGTTCCTTAACAAACTCAAAACCATTCTTTCCAGGCATCATAACATCGGAAATTATCAGGTCAATATATTCTTTGTCAAGAATATCAAGTGCTGCATCAGCATTCGATGCCTCAAAAGGTTTATAATCATTTTTTGTCAGTGTTCTGCAGAAAAGTTCACGAAGGTCTCTGTCATCTTCAAGTACAAGTATTTTAAACATTATATCACTCCTAACTGCGTGTAAACGCATTATACTGCTCTTTCAGCCGGGTTTACAGCTTATATTGCTCCCCCAATTAAATCATGAATTTTTCTGCTCGTCCTGACGAAGAAATTCTGTGTCAGAAAACCTTGCCTTTCTCCGTCATTACTTCGCACTAATTATTCACGATTTAATTGGTGGAGCAATATGAGCATAAAGCGGCACCGCATAATCTTTGTGATGCCTAATATATTATAACATATTTTTTTCAGAAATGCAAAGTCTTAAACCTCAACAAAAGTTGAGGTTATGTTGAGATAAAGTTGAGAAAAGGGGGGTATTATATGTTTGTAAGGTAATCAGGCACAAGTTTGATTAATCCCTAAGAATTTTTACTTTCCCATAGAATTGAATTTCCCCTAATAATTCAGTTCTAAAAATCCTTATTTCCCCAACAGGTGCTGAATTTCCCCTAATAGTTCAGTACCGCAAAATGGTAGGTGTTCTGAACATACACCTCCCGTAAAATCCTTTTTTCTCAACCGGTATCGGATTTTCCCTAATGATTCGGTATCACAAAACAACAGGTGTTCTGAACATTCACCTCTTGTTAAAACCTTTTTTCCCAACAGGTACTGAGTTTCCCTAATGATTCAGTACTAAGTAACAGAAACAGCAGGTGTTCTGAACATTCACCTTCTGTAAAATCCTTTTTCCCAACGGGTACTGGATTTCCCCTAATGATTCAGTACCGCCAAGGCAGCAGGTGTCCTGAACATACACCTCCTGTTTAAAATCCTTTTTTCCTTACAGGTGCTGGATTTCCCCTAATGATTCAGTACCGCCCAAAGCAGTCGGTTTTCTGAAAAAATACTGATTGCTAATTTTTTTCTCAATCGGCTTTGTATTGTTGTCCCCCCCTTGATGATACACTGCCACGGTGTCAGTATTATATATTTGCTGTATTGCCAATTGAGATCGTATCACTTAATGTTTTGTATTACACTTCACAATCAAGATCTGTAAGTAATTGTCACACCCCTATTTTAATAAGAAGGAGTTACAAATGAATCACTCAGAAATCACACCATACATCAGAAATCTTGCTTCGATTTCTGATAGTAATAACTGCATAACTTCAGATATGTATTCTACAAATAAAGTTTTCAGAGGTCTCCGTGACCTTAATGGAAACGGTGTTGTGACAGGTCTTACCGAGATTTCTCGTATAAAAGCTAAGGATAAGGACGAAAACGGCAACGATATCCCCTGCGATGGTCAGCTTTTTTACCGTGGTATTAATATCCGTGACCTCGTAAGCGGTTTTACTGCCGATAAGCGTTTCGGTTTTGAGGAAACCATCTACCTTCTCCTTTTTTCGGAACTTCCCGATTCGCAGCAGCTTGCGGAATTTAAAAACTATCTTGCCGAGATAAGAACTCTGCCAGATTCGTTCACTCGTGATATGATTCTGAAAGCACCCGGCAAAGATATGATGAACATTCTTTCAAGAACTGTTCTCGCACTTTATGCATACGATGATAATCCTGACGATATCTCAACTGCAAACGTTCTTCGTCAGTGTATGCACCTTATTTCCGTATTCCCAATGCTCGCTGTCTACGGTTATCGTTCCTACAGACATTACCACCTTGGTAAAAGTCTGCTTATAAGAAATCCTGCTCCCGAACTTTCTGTTTCCGAAAATATTCTTCGTATGCTTCGCAACAACGGCAAGTATACCGAAACAGAGGCTCGTATTTTGGATCTCGCCCTCGTTCTCCACGCTGACCACGGCGGCGGAAATAATTCCGCATTTACCACCCACGTCGTTACTTCTTCAGGTACTGATACTTATTCTGCAATCTCCGCTGCTCTCGGCTCTCTCAAAGGTCCTCGTCACGGCGGTGCGAATATCAAGGTTGTCAAGATGTTCGACGATATGAAGAAGAATGTTGACGTTTCTGATAAGGGTGCTGTTAAAGACTATCTCGTGCGTCTGCTTGATAAGGAGGCTTTTGATAAAGCCGGTCTTATTTATGGTATGGGCCATGCGGTCTACTCTAAGTCAGATCCAAGAGCCGATATCCTTAAAAACTGTGCAAAACAGCTCGCTGCTGAAAAAGACCGCAACGAGGAATTTGCCCTCTTTGAATATGTTTCGCAAACGGCTTCCGAACTTATCGCTGAAAAGCGTAAAATGTATAAGGGAGTCAGTGCAAATGTAGATTTCTATTCGGGTATGATTTACCGAATGCTGGATTTGCCGTGCGAATTATATACACCTATTTTCGCCATTTCCCGTATTGCCGGCTGGAGTGCTCATCGTATCGAGGAAATTCAGAATGCAGGAAAGATAATACGTCCTGCTTATATCTGTGTAAAGGGCGAAAAAACTTATATCCCAATGGATAAAAGATAATGCTTTTTTGCACATTTCCTGAATGTGCTTTAAGGTACTTTTGAAGTACCTGTTGGTTTATTCTGAATATAGCTTTTAGATATTCATGTACGGCAATTTCATTTCCCTTCTTAGTTTAAATAGGAAGGTGCTGATTTTTTGAAATTGTCGTGCATATATTTTTTTGTGAAATTATTCAGAATTACCCAATATATATATTTTATGGAGGAAAAATATGCTTGAATTAAAAGGT
>JAZQND010000065.1:0-4804 GCA_045627145.1 Ruminococcus sp.
TATGCAGGTGCTTTCTGCACTTTCAGAATCCTATGCTCTCACACATCTTGAAAGAAACTTCCCGACACTCGATTTTTATAAAGGGATAACTGTAAACAACTTAAAAAATATGAATCCCTGAAAAGGTGTAAAATAATGAACAGATACTATAAAACTCTTGAACTTGACAAAATTTTAAATATGCTCGCAGACCTCACTTCCAACGAGGCAACAAGAAAAATGGCTCTCGAACTCCGTCCTGATACCGACTTTGAAAGAGTTAAACAGGAGTGCCTTAAAACATCACAGGCTCTCGAACTTTCGGTGCAGTTTGGTACGCCGCCGTTTTCAAATTTCAAGGATATCAGCTCTGTTTCTGCAAGAGCAAAATCCGGAGCTGTAATATCTCTCCGTGACCTCATGGATATCGCCGCAATGCTCCGCCAGATAAAGGGACTTGCGGACTGGTACCGTCACTGCGAGAATATCGAAACCGAACTCAGCTATCTTTTTTCAAGATTACAGCCCAATGAATGGCTGCTGGAAAAACTTGAACGCTCAATTATTTCTGAAAATGAGATAGCAGATGCTGCAAGCCCTGAACTTGCTGCTATAAGAAGAAAAATAAACCGTGCAGGTATGCAGCTCAGAGAAACTCTTGATAAAATGGTTAAAAATAAAACCACACAGCAATACCTTCAGGAAAGCAGCGTTACCATTCGTGACGGACGTTTTGTACTTCCCGTAAAAGCGGAGTACAGAAGTCAGGTCAGCGGTCTTATACATGATACCTCGTCCACAGGTCAGACCATATTTATCGAACCTATGGCTATTGTCGAGGCAAATAACGATATCCGTATTCTTGAAGGAAAGGAACAGGAGGAAATAGAAAGGATTATTCGTGAACTTTGCCGTGAATGCGGTGAATATTCGGATATTCTCTGCGAAAACTACAAGGTTTGTACGAAGCTTAATCTATATTTTGCAAAGTCAAATCTTGCCGCAAAACTCAGATGTTCGCTTCCGGAAATCACAGATGACGGAAAAATGTGCCTGAAAAAGGCAAGACATCCGCTTATTGACAGAAACAAGGCTGTACCGATAGACCTTTCGCTTGGTGAGGATTATCAGGCTCTTATCATTACAGGACCGAATACAGGCGGTAAGACTGTTTCGCTGAAAACCGCAGGACTGCTAAGTCTTATGATAATGTGCGGACTTCTCATACCGGTTGCCGACGGAAGCAAAATCTCCGTTTTCAACCATGTTCTTGCCGATATAGGTGACAGCCAGAGTATTGAGCAGAACCTTTCAACATTTTCTTCACATACAAATAAAGTTATTGAGATACTGAAAACTGCCGACGAAACCTCTCTCGTCCTTCTTGATGAGCTTGGTTCGGGTACTGATCCGGTTGAAGGTGCGGCACTTGCAGTTTCAATAATCACCCGACTTATGGAATCGGGAGCAAAGGTGATGGTCACAACCCATTATCAGGAACTCAAAGTTTTTGCAATAAACGAAAAGAATGTTGAAAACGCTTCCTGCGAATTTGACATTGAAACTTTGAAGCCTACATACCGGCTTATCGTAGGTTCACCCGGTAAGTCAAATGCTTTTGCGATTTCGGAAAGTCTTGGTATGCCGGTAGATATCATAAACGATGCAAAACAGCGTGTCAGCGAGGCAAATACCCGTCTTGAGGAGGTTATCGGCAAGCTTGAGGCTTCACGTCTTGAACTTGAACATCAGAAGGACGAAATTTCACGTCTTAAAGCGGAAATTGCAGAACATGAAGCCGCAGTCCGCAAAGAACGTGAGGAAATTGAAGCAGCTAAAGCTGACGAACTTGAAAAGGCAAGACTTCGTGCAATGAGCATAATTGAACAAACCAAGGCTGAATCAAACGAGCTTATTGACGAACTTGAAAAACTCCGCAAAGAAAAAGACAAAAAAGACTTCAGCACCAACGTTTCAGGTGCAAAGTCTAAGGCTAAACAAAGCTTTAATAAAATGTATGATACGGCAAATCCTATTGACAGAAAGAATCCGAATGAGGACTATGTTCTGCCGAGAAAGCTGCGTCGTGGTGATACAGTATATGTAGTTGATTTACAGCGTAAAGGCATTATTTCAGGTGAACCCGACGGAAGTGATTTCGTATTCGTTCAGATGGGTGTAATGAAAACAAAAATGAATATTTCACGCCTGCGTCTTGAAGAACCGGCAAAGGTAACGGTTAAGAATAAGTCTGTGAAGTCTGCCCGCAAGATGAATAAAGTCGGCGTAAAGGCTGAAAGACGCGGAAAAATGGAACTGGATATCAGAGGCTGTGCCTGCGATGACGGTATATACCAGCTTGATGCTTTTGTTGACCAGGCTGTAATGTCAAATATTTCAATGATAACCATTATCCACGGTAAAGGTACAGGATTGCTTCGTCAGGCTGTTCATAAACGTCTGAAATCACATCCTTCAGTAAAAAGTTTTCGTTTAGGTGTTTTTGGCGAAGGTGAGGACGGAGTAACCATTGCAGAATTGAAATAATGGTTTTTATTCATAATTTTTTCATTGTTTTGTCTTGAAATTATTAAAAATATATTGTATAATATGATAATAAGCTGTTATTGAAATTTGGAAAAGAGGTGAGAATTTCTTGAATAAACGCAAAGCTATTGCGGTTGTTGCCGCAGATGTTTTTAATGACTATATGAACAGAATCTTTATCGGCATTTCAGAACAGTGCAAAGCTCTTGACTATGATGCTTATGCTTTTATCATGGCTTTTAATATGGACGGAAGCAGTCTTGTTCAGAACGGTGAGGAAAATATCTTTAATCTGATAAAAAAGGGCGTTGTTGAAGGCGTTATCCTTCTTGGAGGAAACTTTGCAAGTCAGACTCTTGTTGATAAAATGGCTGAGAAATTCTCGTCACTTGAAGTACCGCTGGTTGCTTTGGACTATGATTTCGGATTCTGTGAGAGTATATATGCAGAAGATGCTCCGCTGATAGAAAAAATGACAGACCATCTTATAGAACACCATGGCTGTAAAAATATCCTTTGTCTGACAGGTCCTAAGGGTATCACCCCTGCAATGTCAAGACTTGAAGGCTATAAACGTTCTATGGAAAAGCACGGTCTTGAAATAGGAAGCAAAAGTATTATTTTCGGAGATTTCTGGAAGCCTGCCGCTTTAAGGCTTGCTAAAGAGATAGCAAACGGAAAAAGACCTATTCCTGATGCTGTTGTATGTGCAAATGACGTTATGGCAATGAATCTTTGCAATACCCTGATAAATCTGGGCATAAAAGTTCCGGAACAGGTCATGGTAACAGGCTATGACGGCTCTCGTGATGCTATTGACAATATTCCGTCTATTTCCACGATATACCCCGAAAACAGTCATCTTGGTGCAAAAGCTGTTTGCTATATTCATAAGCAACTGACAGGAGAAGATGCCGAAGTTGCCGATATAAGCAGCGGTACACTGATTCTTGCACAATCATGCAGCTGTAATGACGGTTTGGGATATCTCGTAAGCAGACGTGAAAACTATTCAAAAAATATTGAACGTTTTGAACGTTTTTACAATAAAAGCGGTATGCTTGAAGACCTTATGAAGTCTGAAATATTTGACGATCTTCTCCAGAAAACCGTTGAATACGGATATCTTCTTAACGGTGTTGACACATATATGCTTTGTTTGTGCAAAAACTGGGATGACGTTGAAA
The DNA here is from genome assembly GCA_045627145.1 of Ruminococcus sp. Lineage (GTDB taxonomy): Bacteria > Bacillota > Clostridia > Oscillospirales > Ruminococcaceae > Ruminococcus. The sequence continues at coordinate 3,714 of JAZQND010000065.1, forward strand.
ATTCAAATGAGGACGATTACATCAGAGTCGGATATTCCAAAAAAATGGAAGTAAAGATGATAATGAATGAAGGAAACGCCATTTTTAATAATATTGAATATAATTCAAAGGTTGTTATTCCGCCTGTAATGGAAGAATATTCTTCTGAACCTTCAATGTATTTTCTGCTTCCCGTTCACTTTATGGACAGATGTTTCGGATATTCTGTTTTCAAGTTTTCAGATATAAGTTATGCACTGAGCATGATTTTTGTACGCTGGAACAGAAATATAAATATTGCTCTTGAGTTTCTTAGAGTAAGAACGAAGCTGACAAGTCTCAATCAAAGAATATCGTTGGCTTCTATCAGAGATACCCTTACAGGTATGTATAACCGAAAGGGATTTGCACGCTTTTCGGAAAATATGTTCCAGAGGGCTGTCAATGAGAAGAAACAGTTCCTTGTTATTGTAGGCGACCTTGATATGCTTAAAACCATTAATGACAACTATGGTCATATCGAGGGCGACAACGCTATCACAATTGCCGCAAATGCCATGAATACGTGCTGCAAAAGCGGTGAGATGTGTGCAAGAATGGGCGGCGATGAATATGCTGTTTTCGGTGTCGGTGACTATACGGATGAAATAGTAACGGAGTATACAGGACATATCAGGAATTTCTGTGACAGATATAACGCATCATCAGGAAAAGAATATAATGTTGGCGTAAGTCTTGGCTTTTATTGTGCTGTACCTGAAGAAAATGATACTATCGACAGTTTCTATAATTTAGCAGATGAAAAAATGTATGAAGATAAATTCAGAAGAAAAAAGAACAGACGATAAAACTTTTATAAAGGCTTCGTAACGGCGATTTACGGAGCTTTTTTGTTTATGTGAATTAAAGAGATAGAAAAGTACGGGTGGGGATATCCGTACAGCAGACGAATGGATAATGGTATATAAAGAAAATCTGCGGCAGGCAGTGATTTGACACTGCCGATAATTTGAGGTGGAAAAAATGTATAAAAATTTATTTGATGTATGTGACACGAAAATCAATGTCTATACAGAGGGAACAGGTGACTATACTATTGTATTCATGTCAGG
>JAZQND010000066.1:0-8018 GCA_045627145.1 Ruminococcus sp.
CTTCTGAGAAAAAGCATCTATGCACAGCATCTGCTGCGTCAAGCCCTCTCGTAGTGCGAAAGCACGCCTTCGATGGCTTTTCTTGCATCTACTGTACCTATCTGCTTTTTCTTACTCAAAACGGGTTTTTAGAGGTGCCCAATACTGATATGCATATTTTCAGCCTCCCGATAATATAATGTACTCAACAGCTTTTTATCAGGAGGTAATTATATGCAGGACAAGGATATCAAACAAAATCAGAATCTCATTCTCGAAAACCGCAAAAAACTCACAATTTCAGGTATAACCGACGTTGACAGCTTCGACGAAAAATCGGTCTGTCTTTACACACAGCTCGGCGAACTTTCCATTCAGGGACGTGAACTCCATATTGATTCAATAAGCATTGAATCAGGCGATATGACCGTAACAGGCGATATATGGGCTGTCGTCTACGGCGATAAAGACAAGAAAAGCCCCGTTTCCGTTATCGGGAAATTATTCAGATGATGATTCCCGAAACCTTCTTCTCCGTAAATGAGGAGCTTCGGCTTTTCTTCATCTCATGCCTTTTCGGCGGCATTATCGGTCTGGTTTACGATGTTTTCCGAACCGCAAGACTCATTCTGCCGCATAACAGTTTGCTCGTTGCCGTTGAGGATGTCATATTCATTATCGGATATGGTGTCTTTCTCTCTGCATTCGCCTCCGCCGCCGCAAGGGGACAGGTGAGAATATATTTCGTTATCGGCAATATTCTCGGTTTTTCGTTGTATATCGCCACTGCCGGAAAAGTAATCATCGGTATCATGAGAAAAATTTCCGCCTCCTTAAACTCCCTTTTATCCAAAATTTTCAGACCTCTGCATTCAACCTTTGCATTTTTCCGTAAAAAAGCAAGGGGTAAATTTGTGGGAAGTTCCAAAGTTATTGTAAATTCTGTTAAAAATGTGAAGAAACTATTGCAAAAGAGTGCCTTTATGTTGTATAATAAAACAGAAAATAAAAAAAGAAAGACGTGAATAACGTTGGCAAGAAAAAAAAGGTACAATGAAAAGAAAGGTCTGTTTAACCGTGGTCTTGTAAGACTTGTGGCTGCTGCCGTTTTTATCGGATGTACCGTTCTTCTTATTGCTACGGAAACAGACTGCCGTGAAAAGGAAGAGCAAATAGCTTTAATTCAGGATAAGCTCGATGCTTATGAAACAGAAAATGCCGAGCTTCAGCGTGTACTCGACAGCGATGACAAAAATGCATATATGGAAAAAATCGCCCTCGAAGAGCGTGGCTATGCTTATACCGATGAACGCAGATTTTACGACACAACAAGAGATTAATCAGGCTTGTGCTTCAGGTCTTTAAAAAGGAGTTTATATTTTATATGCAGCTGGAAATTGGTAAGATCTACAACGGCAAGGTCAAGGGTATCACTCAATACGGTGCTTTCGTTGATATCGAAGGCGGCGGTACAGGTATGGTTCATATTTCTGAAATCGCCAATACATACGTTAGTGAGATTCGTGATCACCTTACCGAAAATCAGGAGGTAAAGGTAAAGGTCATCGGTATAAACGAGGCGGGCAAGGTGAGCCTTTCTATCAAAAAAGCTTCCGAAACCCCTGATTCTGCTCCCCCAAGGCAGAAAAAAAACAACAGTGAACGCAATAATGGCAATAACAATAATAACGGCAATCCTAACAAAAACAGACCGAACGTCTGGGAGCCTAAAAAGCAGACACCGCCCTCTGAAATGACCTTCGAGGACATGATGTCTCGCTTTAAACAAAGCAGTGAGGAACGTATGTGTGACCTCAAAAGAAGTACCGACAGAAAAAACGGTACAAGAAGAAAGTAACTTTTGCCGCCCTTTTTCTATGGGCGGCTTTGCTTTTATCTATGCATATCCAACAAAAAATACGGGTTGAAATTTACAATAAAATGTGATATAATAATAATACATCTCTCACCTTTTATTCGCTTTCCATTTGCTTTTAAAAATAAGGAGTAATATATGAATATAGAAGTGACAAGAATCAATCAGTCTATTGAAAATGAACCGGCTGATTATATTAGAAATACCAATGAGGATTATCTCTTTAAATTAAATAAAATCGTTGACGAAATAGAAAAAAATTGCAGTGAAAAACCTGTTATACTGCTCTCAGGGCCTTCAGGTTCGGGAAAAACCACCACCGCCCTTATGATAGAAAAACTTCTTGATGAACGTGGTCATAATACCCACACCATATCTATGGATAATTACTTCTGTCCGCTTACCCAAACAGAAAAAGAACTCCTCGGTCTTGGAAAAATAGACCTTGAATCCCCCGACAGAATTGATAAGCCTCTGCTTAACGAGCAGATTAATGACCTCGCTAACGGCAGGGAAATAAATATCCCAAGATATGATTTCAAAACCTCTGACCGTGTTTATTCAGACAAAAAACTGAAAATAAACAAGGGCGAAATAGTTATATTTGAAGGTATTCATTCACTTAATCCGGACGTTATCACCGTTCCGGACAGCAGCCTCAGCAAAATTTATGTCAGCGTCCGTACAAGAGTTACCTGCGGAAATATCGTGCTTCACCCCTCAAAGGTAAGACTCCTCCGCAGAATGATAAGGGACGGCAATTTCCGCAAACGCTCTTTCCGTGATACCCTCAATATGTTCGCAAACGTCGAGGCAGGCGAAAATAAATACATCATGCCCTATAAGCACCGTGCAGACTATGACGTTGATACCTTCATGGCTTACGAACTCAGTGCTTACCGTGAAACCCTCCTCGAAAAGCTCCATAATATGGAAAATGCTCCGGAACTTACCGATGTTCTCACAGTTCTTGATAACCTCACACCTATCAACCGGAAATTTATCACTCCCGATTCGCTTATATGCGAATTTCTTGGCAAAGGACAATTCAAATATTAATATCACGCCGTTACCCGGCAGTTAAGGAGTTTTTATGGAATATCTCGAAAACAGGGAGCTTTCTTGGCTCAGATTCAATAAAAGAGTCCTCGAAGAAGCTACCGATATTGACAACCCTCTGCTGGAAAGACTTTCATTTTCAGCTATATATCAAAGTAATCTTGACGAATTTTTCATGGTTCGTGTCGGTGCTCTGACAGACCGTGAAAAATCAGGAAAAAATAAAAAAGACAGCAAATCAGATATGTCACCCTCACAGCAGCTTGATGCCGTCTTTACTACAGTCCGCCGTACACAGCCTTATGCCGAGGAAGCCTACAGGAAAAATTTTTCAGAACTCGTTAAATACGGCTACGAACACGTTACATTCAGCACAGCTTCAAAAGATGAACTGAATTTCCTCGAACTTTATTTCAAACGTGAACTCAAACCCTTCATTTCGGGTACTGTTATAAATAAAGACCTGCCGTTTCCATTTCTTAAAAATAAGGAGCTTTATGCCGTTGTTCAGCTTGTTTCCAAAAAGAAAACAACTATCGGCATAGTTCCGGTAAGCCACGATGGAAGCGAAAGGATCATCCACCTCGGCAATAACGGAAAACGCTTCATCCTTGAAGAAGAAGTCGTTCTCCATTTCGTTCACCTCTTTTTCAAAAACTATACCGTTATTGACCGTGCTATTATCCGCATAACCAGAAATGCCGATATCATGGTTTCAGGCAGAGGTGCGGAATTTCGTGAACGTATGGAGGAGCTTGTCGCAAAACGCAAAAAGCTTGAACCCGTAAGACTTGAAATATCCGACGAATTCAGCCACGATGCTCTTGATTATCTCTGCAAAAAGCTCAAGCTGACTTCCTCAAGAATCTTCATCTCAAGAATACCTCTTGACCTATCATTCCTCTATACACTACAGGAATACGATACCCGTCCGGAGCTTCACTATCCTCCACGCTCTCCAAGAAAACCTGCGTGTCTTTCTGATACACGCCCTGTTTTCGCTCAGGTCAAATCAAAGGATATCCTTCTCAGCTATCCGTTTGAATCAATGAATATGTCGTTTATACGGCTTCTTCAGGAATCTGCCAATGATCCGAAGGTTGTTTCCATAAAAATCACTCTCTACCGCCTTGCCAAAAACAGTAAGGTCATAGATGCCCTCTGCACCGCCGCCGAAAACGGCAAGGACGTTCTTGTTATGATAGAACTCCGTGCAAGGTTTGATGAGGCTAACAATATTGAATGGTCAAAACAACTCCAGCTTGCAGGCGTAAGAGTTATCTACGGTCCGAAGGAATATAAGGCTCATTCCAAGCTCCTCCTGATCAAACGCAAGGCACAGGGAGATAATTTTGAATACGTCACCCAGATAGGCACAGGCAACTACAACGAAAAGACTGCCGCCCTCTATACCGACCTCATGCTGCTTACCGCCGATAAAGAAATTGCCGAAGACGCAGAAGCTGTTTTCAACAGTCTTGAAAACGGTACATTTATTGAGCATACCAATAAACTTCTTGTTTCGCCTCTTGCCCTCCGTCCGCAGGTTCTCGCCATGATGGACGAACAGATTGAAATTGCCAGAAACGGCGGAAAAGGCTATATTGCCGCAAAGGTCAACTCCCTCAACGACATGGCAATTATCGAAAAGCTCGTTGAAGCTTCACAAAACGGCGTTACGGTTGAACTTGTCGTAAGGGGAATATGCTGTCTTATCGCAGGAGTTGAGGGATATACCCACAATATCACAGTCCGCAGCATAGTCGGACGCTTCCTTGAACACAGCCGTATCTTCATTTTCGGTGCAGACGGTCCTGACCAGAAAATATATATCGGTTCTGCCGATTATATGAGCCGCAATACCATCCGCCGTGTTGAAGTTGCCGCACCTGTTGAGGACGAAAAACTGAAAAAACGTATCCGTGAAATGTTCCGCATTCTTATGCGTGACAATGTAAAAGCCCGTGTAATGTTGAGCAACGGCAGTTATGTCCACGACCGCCGCAAGGAAAGATATGCTCTTATCTCGTCACAGGAGTATTTCTACGACGAAGCCTATAATAAACTTGACGTTAAACAAAACCGTCAGGAACAGCTCCGTGTAAACCGTGAAAAAAGTTCAGCTAAAAAAACTTCTTCCGCTTCAAAGAGCAGAAGAAATAAAAAATCAGAAAAAACCACTTGAAACTCTGTGCTTTTTATGGTATAATAAGTAGAAATCTGTCCGTATGCTGTCTCTGCTATACGGGCAAGCCTGATATTTTACATACATTGAGGTTTTAATTAATGATAGGATATTATAACTATACAGTTATTCTTACATACCTTAGCCTCGTTTCTTCGGTTATAGGAATGTTTTTCGCTGTCGGCTGCGGCGGAGCACCTCCTCATCCCGAATATGCCATTATATGTCTTATGGTTTCAGGACTGTGTGATATGTTTGACGGCAAGGTTGCAAGAACTAAAAAAGACCGTACCGAAAGTGAAAAAAAGTTCGGTATTCAAATTGATTCTCTTTGCGATGCAGTATGTTTCGGTGTTCTGCCCGCAATTATCGGATATTCAGTCGGCATGAACGAATGGTGTGATGTGCCTATTCTTGTTCTTTTCCCGCTTTGTGCAGTAATACGCCTTGCTTATTTCAACGTTGCAGAGGAGGACAGACAAAAGAAAACTTCCGAAAATCGTAAGGTTTATGAAGGACTTCCCGTTACAAGCGTTGCCCTCATCATTCCTCTGCTGTACAGCTTCCATAAGGATATCGGTGCAGAATGGTTTCCGACTGTCTACGGCGGTGCTTTGTTTCTGATAGCCATTGCGTTTATTACAAGATTCAAAGTGAAAAAACCAAGCATGAAAACCATGCTTTGCTTCATAGGCGTTGGCGTAATCGAACTTATCTGGATGCTCTATAAAACAAAATCTAAGTAAAAACGTAACTTTTCAGAACGGCAGTTTGAACTGCCGTTCTTTGTTTGTTATAAACAAAACAGAAGCTGAAAATTTGTCAGTTATTATATCCAAAAACCCTTGACTCTGACGCTGCGTAATACTATATAATAGAATAACACGAGGAGGAGATGCCATGAAAACAGTAAATGAAGTCAGCAAGCTTACAGGTGTCAGTATACGAACTCTGCACTATTACGACGAAATAGGTCTGCTGAAACCGTCAGACGTGACGGAATCAGGCTACAGACTGTATGACGATACAGCCCTTGAACGTCTGCAAAGTATACTGCTTTTCCGTGAATTGCAGTTTCCGCTGAAAGAAATCAAAAAAATATTGGATTCTCCTGATTTTGACAGTTCGGATGCACTGAAAACCCAGATTGAACTGCTTGAACTGCAAAAGGAACGTCTTGAAAAAATAATTTCTTTCGCCCGTGAAGTTAAAGAAAAAGGAGTAATAAACATGAGTTTTAACGCATTTGATAAAACAAAAATTGACGAATATTCAGAAAAGGCACGTCTGAAATGGGGGAATACAGCCGCTTACAGGGAATTTGAAGAAAAATCAAAGAATAAAAACGAATCACAGGTAAAAGCCGATTCTGAAGGTTTAATGCAGATTTTTGAGCGTTTCGGCAAAATAATCGGCACAAGTCCCGAAAGCAGTGAAGCACAGGCATTAGTGAGCGAACTTCAAAGCTTCATAACAGACCACTACTACACCTGCAACAACGAAATTCTCGCAGGACTTGGCATAATGTATTCCACAGAAGGCGAAATGAAGCAGAATATCGACAACGCAGGCGGAAAGGGAACAGCAGATTTTGCCGCCGCCGCTATAGCTTTTTACTGTAAATAATGTTGCCTTAAAGAAAAGCCGTACAAAGACACACAATCTTTGTACGGCTTTTTCATTAGGACATCTCTAAGGCAACACCGCACAAAGCACGTCTGACGACTTTGTACGGTGTTGCCTTAAAAACCCGTTTTGAGTAGGAAAAAACAGATAGGTACAGTAGGTGCAAGGAAAGTCCTCGAAGGCGTGCTTTCGCACTACGAGAGAGATTGACACAGCAGATGCTGTGCATAGCTGTTTTTTCTTAAAAGGGTTTTTTAGAGGTGCCCATTAGTCAAAGTAAAAAATCTCCTCAAATTTCTTGTCAAGTGCAATACAGATTATAAGTGCAAGCTTGGCTGTCGGGCTGAACTGTCCTGTTTCGATTGAACTTATAGTATTTCTCGAAACCCCAACCATTGTTGCAAGTTCGTCCTGAGAAAGTTTTTTCTTTTTACGGATTTCTTTGAGGTTATTTTTAAGTATAAGCTCGTCTTTCATAATTCAACCTCAAAGAATAGTGGATTCGGTAATAAGATTGTTGAAATGTATCACGATAAATACGATAGTTGTGACTATCCATATTATACCTGCAATAAGTGACATTTTCTGCTTGTTTTTGATGCCTTTGGTCATAAACATAATTGCATTATATAAAGCGATCATAGCAAAAAAGCCGAAATTCTGTCTGCCCTGAAGTACAATTTCTGCCGCATAAAAGACTAAGCTGAGAAATATCATTGCAATTGCTGATGCAACTGCTGCTTTGTTTTCAACTGATTTTTCAACGAGGTCCTTGTTTTTGTTCTCCTGTCTGCTCATTTCTAAAATCTGATCCTTGTTCATAATAAAATCCTCCGATATAAATAATATTTTACGCAAAGTTTGCTTTGCATTTTGTTCCAAGTTTTCTTTGCATATTTATTATAGCACTGCCAAGTCAACTTGTCAAGAGTTTTTTGAAAATTTTTTCAAAAATTTTTTCGGGAGCTGAAATCGGGATATTTGAAGATATACGCCGAATTACAGACTTTCCGCCTCTAATTGGTGCAAAGATTACTATGCAAATACTTCCAAGATTACTTTGCAAGCTTTTCCAAGTTCACTTTGCATTTATATTATAGCACCGCCAAGTTAACTTGTCAAGAGGTTTTTAAAAAAAATTTGCAGACTGCTGATATTGCTCCACCAATTAAATCGTGAATAATTAGTGCGAAGTAATGACGGAGAAAGTCAAGGAAGAAAAACGCAGACATACCGGTCTGTCGGTCAGCCTCTCTGTCAGCTTCGCTGACACCTCTCCCACAGGGAGAGACC
>JAZQND010000067.1:0-9789 GCA_045627145.1 Ruminococcus sp.
GGGTGGTAGTTGTGGTTGTTGTTGTGGTAGTCGTTGTGGTCGTAGTTGTCGTAGTTGTTGTTGTCGTTGTGGTCGTAGTGGTCGTAGTGGTCGTTGTAGTTGTTGTTGTCGTTGTGGTCGTAGTTGTCGTTGTAGTTGTTGTTGTCGTCGTGGTTGTAGTAGTTGTTGTGGTGATTCTTTCATCAACCATTTCTACTTCTTCCTTACCCTCTATTGCTCCGTCTGTTACTGTAAATTCTACGTCTGTTGCTGTAAGGTAACCTTCCGGTGCGGCAAGTTCATGAAGTGTGTATGTTCCGTCTGAAAGTTTTACTACTGTCTTTTCTTCGCCTGATATCCATACAAGTGCATTTCCGGCACCGTTTATAAGCTGTCCTCCGTCACCGACGTTTATTTGTCCTTCGGTAAATACTATTGCATTTCCTTCTTTATCTGTTCCTGTCAGTGTCAGGCTTGCTCCCTTGACCTCTGTTCCTCCGAGGTCTACTTTATTGATATTTATATTTGCAAGGGTGGTAGTTGTGGTTGTTGTTGTGGTAGTCGTTGTGGTCGTAGTTGTCGTAGTTGTTGTTGTCGTTGTGGTCGTAGTTGTCGTTGTAGTTGTTGTAGTTGTTGTTGTAGTGGTTGTAGTTGTTGTTGTGGTGATTCTTTCATCAACCATTTCTACATCTTCTTTACCAATAACAACACCGTTTTCAACTTCAAAAACAATATCTGTAGCTTGCAGATAACCATAAGGTGCAGCAAGCTCACGAAGAGTATATGTTCCGTCTTCAACCTTAACAACAGTTTGTTCATTACCTGAAACCCATACAAGTGAATCTCCTGAACCATTTATAAGTTCACCGCCGCTGCCCACTTCAATCTGGTCTGATGTAAATACAACAGCATTTCCGTCTTTATCGACACCGGAAAGATTGAGCGTAGCACCCGGAACTTCCTCGCCGTCAAGGTCTACCTTATTTATATTAACAGAGGCAAGCGTGGTTGTTGTGGTAGTAGTTGTTGAAGTGGTCGTAGTGGTGGTGGTAGTTGTTGTAGTCGAAGTGGTGGTAGTTGTTGTAGTTGTGGTAGTAGTTGTCGTTGTTGTGGTGATACCTTCAAAATATTTAGGATTAAAAGCGGAATAACCAAACTGAATGCCGCCTTTAAATGATTTAGCTATTGTAGCACCTGCAACGTGTCCGCCTTCATCACCGGCTGCAGCGGCATTAGGGGCAAGTGTTGAACCCTGAATCGAACCCGTATACTTAAATGAGGATGCATCAGGCAGATTATAAAGAACAGGCATATTCTCGCCGCCCTGCCTCAAAAGAGTACCGTTTTCATCATACAGCTTCAGATTTGTAACAGGCATCTGAATATTATCGCCGGGTACGTTTATAACAAGATAAGAATCCTTTGGTATCTGAACATCAAGCTGAATATAGCCGTTATCAAAGGTTTTCATCTGATCAGCCGTAAGTGTAACGACATTAAGGTTATCGTCCGTACCTATTATTTTCCAGCCTGAAGCGTAGTATTGGTCAACTTCAATAATTGCATTGCTTTCAAGTTCTGTAAGATATTTGCTTCTTTCACGAAGAAGTTCAAATTCAGCATCGAAATCAAAAAGCTTTCCAACGTAGATCTCACATTGTCCGTCGTTCATGTGAGCAAGAATTTCAGGGCTTATATTTTTATTTTCACCAATTACCATTCGTTTGCCCTGTGGCTGGAAATTAGTAAGTGTATCACCGCCAACTACGATTTTAGCGGTGTTATCATTTTCGTCAAGTCTTGCACCAACAGAATAGGAAACAGGATCTCCGAGATTAGCATTTCCGCCCGCAGCAAGACGACCTTCACAGTCAGAACCGTACGCAGCAAAATCATCCTGAAGGAAAACCGAAAACTGTGACGCAGCACCAAGAAAATACTCATCAGGATTGGAAACTCCAAGGAGTTCAGCACGATTTGACTCATCAAGCTCAATTGTACCGTCTTCATTTTTTTCTGCAAAACCGCTTAACATCGGGTTAGATGAAAGGAAAACGAATCCTGCGGTTACGGCACTTACGATTTTTGAAAGTAATTTATTCTTCAAAAATACCCCTCCAATACAATTATTTTTCTCTATATATAAATACTTATACATAATTTGTATATAAGTATAAACATGAATAATAAAAATTATATCACACTTTCTTCACAATTGCAACATACAATGTATACAAATAATATTTAACACAATTGTGCAGAAAACAATAAAAAAGCATCTGTTGATTTAACAGATGCTTTGAGAGGCGCCACCCAGATTTGAACTGGGGATCAGGGTGTTGCAGACCCACGCCTTACCACTTGGCTATAGCGCCGAAATTGGAGCGGATTACGAGGCTCGAACTCGCTACCTCCACCTTGGCAAGGTGGCGCTCTACCAGATGAGCTAAATCCGCACTGAAGCGACCCGGATGAGGCTCGAACTCACGACCTCTAGCGTGACAGGCTAGCGTTCTAACCAACTGAACTACCGGGCCATAAAATGGTGGGGACTACAGGGCTCGAACCTGTGACCCTCTGCTTGTAAGGCAGATGCTCTCCCAGCTGAGCTAAACCCCCACTTTATTCTCGTCGTTATCAGTACTGTTCCCTGACGACTTAATTATTATACCACGACTTTTTTGATTTGTCAACCCTTTTTTTGAAATTTTTCCAAAAAATTTTTATGACATTTAATTTGTTGCGATATTGCGTTGCTTACGGCATAAAAATCGGCTGTACGAACAAATCGTACAGCCGATAAATTTATTCTTCTGCTGAAGCTGCCGAAATTACTTCTGTAAGAAGTGTTGCCGGAAGCTGTTCATATCTTTCAAAATCAAATGCAAAACTGCCCATGCCTCTTGTTGTCTGACGGAGATACATTGCGAAATCATGCATTTCACGCATAGGTACTTCTGCCTGAATCATGGTAGTACCGTGTGAAACAGGCTCCATACCAAGAACTCTGCCTCTGCGTTTATTCAGTTCGCCCATAATATCGCCTGTATTATCATCCGGTGCTTTTACCTTGAGATTTCCAATAGGTTCAAGCATTACAGGATCAGCCTGTCGCAGACCTTCTTTATAAGCTATTGAAGCGGCTGTTTTGAATGCCATTTCTGATGAGTCAACAGGATGGTACGAACCGTCAACCAGAATTGCTTTAAGTCCAACTACAGGACAACCTGCCAGCACGCCCTTCTTTACGCTTTCCTCAAGTCCCTTCTGAACTGCCGGGAAATAGTTCTTTGGTACAGCACCACCGAATACCTTTTCCTCGAAAATAAGTGTATCACTTACACATGGTTCAAATTCAATCCATACATGACCATACTGACCATGTCCGCCTGACTGCTTCTTGTGTTTGCCTTCAACCTTGACCTTTTTGCGTATTGTTTCCTTATATGCTATCTTTGGCACTGTAAGAACGATATCAACGCCAAACTTGCCCTTTAATTTAGCTGCTGCAACTTCAAGATGCTGTTCGCCAAGACCACTGAGTATCTGTTCCTTGGTATTGTCGTCCTGAAGATATGTCAAAGTATGATCTTCTTCTAAAAGACGCTGAATACTTGTTGATATCTTTGCTTCATCGCCCTGTGCCTTTGCCTTTACAGTCATTGAATAGCAAGGACTCGGAAATTCCATCTCACCAAATTCGATCGGCTTTGAAACAGCACAAAGTGTAGCTCCTGTATTAGCAGTGATCTTTGAAGCAACCACTATCTCACCGGCATTGGCAGACTGTATTTCGGTCTGTTTCTTGCCGCAGAGCGAATAGAGCTTACCGATTTTTTCTGTATTGCCTGTAGAGGAATTGATAACCTCCATGTTTGATTCAAGCTTGCCTGACATAACTCTTATCATGGACATCTTTCCTACAAACGGATCGGCAATTGTTTTGAAAACGTAAGCTGAAAGTGGTGCATTAACATCACATTCAACCTCAACTATATCTTTTGTAGGTGTATATGCTTCTGCTGAATGGACTTCTGAAGGTGCCGGAAGCATAAGTTCAAATTCTTTAAGAAGCATATCAATACCCGAAAGGTCTGTGGATGAAGCACAGACAACAGGTGTAATGATACCTCTGTTCATACCGTCGTGAATACCGTCTATAAGTTCTTTCTGTGTGAATGCTTCACCTTCAAAGAACTTTTCCATAAGTTCATCTGAAGTTTCTGCAACAGCCTCTGAAACTGCCGCAACAAGACCGTCTACACGGTATTCAAATTTTTCTGATATTTCTGCCGTAGGCATTTCGGTTTCAACAGCATTTCCCTTGCTGTCGTACTTATATGCCTTCATTTCTATCAAATTGACAAAGGAAACAATTTTTCCTCCGCTGATAACCGGAACAACTACAGGGCATACCGTAGGACCGAAAACTGTTTTAAGTTCTGTGAAAACGTTAAAGAAGTTTGCATCCTTATCGTCTATCTTTGTAACGACAAACATCTTTGACTTACCCTGCTTTACAGCTTCGTCGTAAGCCTTTCTTGCACCTACCTTAACACCTGACTTGGCAGATACTGTAATAAGAACCGTATCTGCGGCACGGATACCCTCTATCATCTCTGCTGCAAAATCAAACAGACCTGGAGTATCAAGAATATTGAATCTGTAGTCATTATAATCAAAAGAAGCAAGAGATGTTCCAATAGAAATCTGTCTTTTTATTTCCTCCGGATCGTAATCACATACTGTTGTACCATCGGCTGTCTTTCCCAGACGGTCTGAAGCACCTGCCTTATAGAGCAGAGCTTCTGCGAGAGAAGTTTTTCCGGAACCGTTATGTCCCGCAAATGCGATGTTTTTTATTTTGTTGATATCATAGGCTTTCATAGTGTAAATTCTCCTCTTTGAATGAAATTTGACCGATTTATGATTACGGTATATGTATATTATAAACTGTTATTGAAAGAATTGCAATAGGTTTTTAATGTTTTCTACATTTTGTATTACTTTTCATAATATTTATTGGTAGTTTTTCACAATGGTTCCTTCCTTTATTTTATCATTTCGTCTTATCTTTCCAAGTCCACACATCACCGCAAAATATCCGGCTCCCCATATCAGCGTAAAAAAGGCTGTATACAGGGCTTTTTCACTGAACCTTTCAAACGGCTTCATCACAAGTTCAGTACCTGCCATTGTAAGTACGGCATATACTATAGGAACAACAACCGCTGAAATTATACTGAAACTCATTCCCGAAACCTTCATCAGCTTTATAAACCTCGAACAATTTCCGAAAACATTGCTCGTATAATACGACGCTACAACTCCATACAGCCCGAATCTCGGAACAAATATCAGCACAACGGTTATCCTTATTGCATATTCTGCAAGATAATTCAGCGAAGAAAATCCCTGAAGTCCCATTCCCTTTATCATCGCCTCAAGCACTATTTCCAGATAGATAAACGGTACTACAGGTGCTATGACTGTAATAAGCATACCCGCCTCTTTTCCGCCTCCGAGAAGTTCACCTATCGTTCCCCCAAAATGCATGAGAACCGACGATGAAATAACCGCAAACATCAGTGTACAGCCTGTTATCCTTTCCGCAAGACTTTTTATCCTTTCCCTGTTTCCCGCCGCTGCTGCCCTTGCCGATTCACTTACTATTATGCCCGAAATCGAACATAATACCACAGACGGAAAAAACACCGCCGGTATGACTATAGCCTCAAATATCCCGAAGCTTCCAAGCGCCTGACCTGACGAATTTCCTGACTGCCGCAGACAAAATGGTATCAGTGCATCATTTGCACTGCCAAGTAAAGCAGTTATAATGCCTCCGCCCATTACAGGAAACGCATATTTTGCATACTGCCGAAAACTTAACGTACACTTTCCTCTGCTTTTTCTGCGTCGAACCGCATACATACATAACAGATACATAAACGATACTGTATTTCCAATTACAATAGAGGTTACCATGATTCCACAAACTGTGGCTTCACTGCGGCTTTTTTCTGTTAACGTCAGAAAAACTATAACTGCCGATTTTACTGCAAATTCCATAACATCACTGACAGCAGTTACTATAGTTTTCCTGTCAGCATTAAAATAACCTTTAAAACACGCTCCCACAGCACCTGTCACCAATACAAAAGGCATCACCTTTACTGCACCTTTCATCTCCTCTGCACCATGAAAAAATTTCAGACAAATCGTATCATTAAGCATAAGTATCACAGCCGAAACCACTCCGCTAAGAAGCATACATAATTTTATGCCGTGAAGAAGTATCTTTTCAGGATTTCCGTTCTTTTTGCCTATCTCCTCCGAAATCAGTCTGCTGGTACACAAATAGGCATTTCCGTTTGAGATTATTCCCGCAAGACCAAGAAACGAACCCATAAGCGTCAGTAAACCTATTGCCGAACTTCCAAGCTGTCTTGTGATGAATCCGTTAAGCAGCAATGCTGCTGAATCAAGAAAAAACTGCATAAAAGTCAGTATCACAGTATCCTTGAATATTTTACTCCTGATAAACATAAAGCCTCCATAAAATGTGATAATACATTCTATGGAGACTTTCTCTTTATTATTACAGCCACCGGATAAAGGCAGTCTTGTCGTTGCGGTTATATCCTGCACGTTCATAAAATCGAAGCGTACTTTCTTCCTTTGAACCGGTTAACAACATCATTTTATAGCAGTTTTTACCTTTGGCAATATCTCCTGCATAGTTCAGGCACGCTGTTGCATAGCCCTTTTTACGGTAAGCCTCATCGGTAATCACATTTTCAATAAATGCATAAGGACGCTGCCCCCTTGTAAGATTTGGTATTATCACGCATACGCATGACGATACTATCCTGCCGTTTTCTTCAGCAACTATAATATGATGATTCTTGTCTGCAAGTATTTCATTCCATATATCGCTGACTTTTCCGTCAATTTCAGGAAACGGATTATCATGAAGCTGCATATAAAGCTTCAGAAGTCCTTCAAGATCGGTTTCTTCAATCTCTCTTATCATTTCCATTATCCCTTCAGAAGTCTGTCAAGCATCACCTTTCGGCACTCCTTTTCAAGCTTATCATCAAGCGGCTTGAGTTTTTCAGGCGATTCTGCTCCCCTGTTAATACAGTATTCTATCATATAGTCAGATATTTCAGGATTCTTTGAAAGCATAGGACCGTGAAGATAAGTTGCTATGACATTTTTTTCAAAATATCCTTCTGCCTCCGATTTTGAACAGTTGCCGTTTCCGTAAAGCACCTTTCCAAACGGCGTTTTAACATCCTGAGTTTGTCCGCCGTGATTTTCAAAGCCAAGAACCTTTACAGGCTTGCCGGTTATCTCGGTCTGAACCACAATATTGCCTATACAGCGTTTTCTTCTGCTGTTCGGAGCAACTGTATAGTAGTCAAAAAGACCAAGTCCCTTTATGTCATTGCCGTCTGCGTCACGGTAATACTTTCCCATAAGCTGATAGCCTCCGCATATCAGAAACAGAAAAGTACCATTTTTATAGGCTTTTACTATACCTTCCCTGCATTTGAGCAAATCAGCAGAAATATGCTGCTGTTCAAGGTCTGCACCGCCGCCGATATATATAAGGTCATAGGCTGAAAAATCAGGCATTGGTGAATCAAGGGAATATTTATCTATTTCACATTCTATTCCTCTCATGTTACAGCGGTATTTCATTATTTCCATGTTGCCGCTGTCGCCGTAGAGGTCAAGCATATCCGCATACATGTGGAGAATTTTTATTGTTTTCATTCGTTTTTACCTCCATGCTTTGCTATATACCTCTTTAAGGCACTTCTTGTAGGCTGAACCGCAGTATAGTTTGCAATAACGAACTTTCTGCCATCTGTTGAAGCAAGCTCCTCAACAGCTGAATCAAGGTCAGGACGAACAACTATTTTTGATTGGTCGTATCCTGAACATTTTATTCTTACAGCAATATCGTATGCTCTTGTTCCCGACGTTACTACTCTTGAAACACGTTCAAAAATACTGAAATTAATGTCCCATATCCATGAAACATCAAGTCCGTCTGCAACATTATCATTAAGAACGAAAAGCAGTTCCTTTTCGCCCTTCATTTCATTCATTACACGCAGAGTCATATTTGCTCCGACAGGATTTTTCGCAAGGTTGAGGGTTGTTTTGCATTTGCCAAGCATAAAGTTTTCCATACGTCCGTTTTTTACGGTATAGTTTGAAATTACACTGTCAGTAACGGACTGCTCAACACCGTAAAGCTTTGCTGTACCTGCAACGGCAGTCATATTATAGACATTATAAATACTGTTAAGTTTGGGTGAATAATTGTGTCCGTCTGCGGTAAACACAGGCTTATCAAGGTCAATTCCGCTTGCTGTGATGTAAGGTTTATGATTTCCGAATCCGCATTTTTTGCATATAAATTTTCCTATATGTGAATACTGATAATACTCATATTCAAGC
Source organism: Ruminococcus sp. (assembly GCA_045627145.1). Classification (GTDB taxonomy): domain Bacteria; phylum Bacillota; class Clostridia; order Oscillospirales; family Ruminococcaceae; genus Ruminococcus. The sequence goes on from JAZQND010000067.1 coordinate 8,458, forward strand.
GGTTCACCGCAGAATGGGCAGAATCTTCCTTCTGAAGCCTCAAATATCCTGTCCGTAGCAAAAGCGTAGGGTTCTGCATGAAAATATTTTACCTTTTTATTTGCAGGATTTGCTCTGCCAAGACGTGCTGTATTAGGATCATCACCGTTCAGAATAAGATTTCCTTCAAATGTTTTGCAGAAACCGTTGATTTTTTGAATAAGCGTTTCCATCTCACCATTTCTGTCAAGCTGGTCACGGAAAAAGTTCAGAACAACAAGCGTGTCCAGTTTAAGCTGAGAATATACTACAGGAACATGGGATTCATCCGTTTCAAGAATAAGATAATCCGCATCAACTTTACCTGACATATCACAGTGACGCAGAAGAAGTGAACATATTCCTGTATCAAGATTGTTTCCTTCACGGTTGATTATGATTTTTTTGCCACTTCTTTCAAAAAGCTGTGCAATGCAGTTTGTAACAGAAGTTTTTCCGTTTGTACCTGTAACCGCAATTATCGGACAGTCAACTTTGAACATGGAACAGCATTTATGTCCTGACAAATGCCAGAGGATTATTCCGGGCAGATTACCTGCGTTTCGTTTCATCAATTTCAGAAGCTTTACTATTATCTTTCCCAACAAAATCAGAAATCGTTTCAATTTTTTCCTCCAATTTCAAAATATATTCATTATATCACAAAAGCTGTGATTTTGTGATATAATTGCCCATTTGCAGGGAGTAAACAATAATTTGCATATCTGCAAGGGCTTTATAATCAAAATATAATGAATATATTCATTATATCACAAAAGAAACTGCTTTACAATATTTCTATAAAATTTTTCCGACCAAAAAAGCCGTTATAGCAACGGCTTTTCAGTTTCACTTATTCTTTGCGGCAATGATTCCGCCTGTTTTCCATATACTGTCCGCAGGAACTACTCCTCTTACACAGCTTGTTGGATAAATATTGGTATTTCTTCCAATAACAGTTCCGGGATTAAGAACACTGTTGCATCCAACCTCCACATAATCACCAAGCATAGCACCAATTTTCTTGATTCCGGTTTCGATTTTTTCGTCTGCCGACTTGATAACAACGTTGGTTTTGTCTGACTTAACATTTGAAGTTATTGAGCCTGCACCCATGTGTGACTTATAGCCGAGAATGCTGTCGCCCACATAATTATAATGCGGTGTCTGAACATTGTCAAAAATAATGACGTTTTTCAGTTCCACAGAATTTCCGACTACGCAGTTTTCCCCTATCAAAGCACTTGCACGGACAAAGGCACAATGACGGACTTCTGTTTTTGCTCCGATAATACACGGTGTGCCAAGATATGC
>JAZQND010000068.1:0-15474 GCA_045627145.1 Ruminococcus sp.
CCGTTAAGGTCTGCTGTTTTCAAGACAGTCGCATGTGCCAGCCATGCATCTACGCCATAACGCCCCTGTCGGGTGTCGAACCCGCAGGATACGGTTCAAAGCCGTATATACCCACCGGGGCACAGGGGAATGTTCCCAAAGGGATTCGAACCCTTATCGTATGGTTAGAAGCCATATATCCTATCCGTTGGACGATGGGAGCATAACACGCCTTATCGGATTCGAACCGATGGTCTCTTGGTTCAGAGCCAAGCATTCTACCGCTGAACTAAAGGCGTAGTGCTGATAGGAAGAATTGAACTTCCATTATCCGCTTATCAGACGGATTTCCTGCCGTTGGAATATATCAGCATAGAGACTTCGGTGGGATTCGAACCCACAGGGAACAATGTTCCATCGCACGGATTTGCAGTCCGGGGCGTTGACCGTTTCGCTACGAAGCCATGAGCAGGAAGTAAAGGACTCGAACCTTTATCTCCGGTTTTGGAGACCGGGATGCTTACCATTGCACCAACAACCTATACACAAAAAGAGGGATACCGTCTTCCATACCTGTTACGGTGCGGTGACGATATCCCAAGGTCTTTCAGTATACCTTCTATACCTTACTGTCATTCACGGGATTTCACGCACGGCAACAGGACAGTCCTTTGTGACTGCCAGCTACAGCTTGATGAAATCCGTGATGATACCATTGCGTTCATTTCTTCCGTTTCCTTTCCATTTATGATTGATTAAGCCAACAGTGAGATTCGAACTCACGACCTACTGCTTACGAGGCAGTTGCTCTGACCTACTGAGCTATGTAGGCATTTCAATGTCCCGTATGGGATTTGAACCCATATCATGAGATTGAAGGTCTCATATCCTTGACCGTTAGACCAACGGGGCTTATCATTTGAGCGGTGACGGTAGGACTTGAACCTACAACCCTCCGGTTAACAGCCGGATGCTCTACCGATTGAGCTACGAGACCATAAATATAGGCTGACGGAACGGTTGTCATTTAATCCTGCCTCGTCAGGACAGGAACCCATGTCATCCTTCTTCGAAGTAAACGGGCAAGACACATCTCGGAAAACTTCTCGATGGTCTTTCCAGTTTCCTTAAGAAACGGGCAAGACGGGTGCTGACCCCGCTATCTCCACCGTGACAGGGTGGCGACTCTGCTGTTTGTCTTCATGCCCAAAATAATGAATACTCGTTTCCGGACTCGAACCGGAATCATACCTTGTCAGGGCTTACGGTTTATAAGACCGTGGCTCTCACCATTGAGCTAAACGAGCATATGGATAAAAACAGATATGCCCTCTGTTTGGCAGTCCCAAGGGTGGGAGTCGAACCCACTGTGTCGCAATGACGGCGGTTTTACAGACCGTCCCGCCTCCGTATCGGTATACCAAGGGCTAATAGTATGATATTCGGTAATAATAACAGTTATCCATAATAGTCTTCCTTTCTGTAAAAAAATGATATGCCTGTGACGGGATTTGAACCCATACCTATCGGTTTAAGAGACCGCTACTCTGCCATTGAGTTACACAGACGCATAAGTGCGTCTGACAGGATTCGAACCTGCGGTATACCGCTTAAAAGGCGATTGCCATGACCGCTTGGCTACAGACGCATAACATATTCGGTTTTCGTGACTTCTGTTTTCGTTTCATGGCTTATGCCCTCCTTTTCTCTGATATAGGATACAGAGCTTCCAGACAGATTCGAACTGCCATACACTGCTTACAGGACAGTAGTACTGCCGTTGTACGATGGAAGCCATAAGTAGCGGGTACGGGATTTGAACCCGTGTCTGATGGTTATGAGCCATCCAAGGAACCGCTCCTCTAACCCGCAGAGCAGATAACGGGGATTGAACCCGTATCGGGGCGTTGGCAACGCCCTGTGTTAGCCGTTTACACTACATCTGCACAATGTCCCTTGTGCTACCGTTACACCACCCATCCCTTACGGGACGGGTATGGAGTCGAACCATATCCAAGGAACCCGAGCCTCATACGGGAGTTGAACCCGTATCGCCTGTTTGGAAGACAGGAATCATAGCCGTTAGACCAATAAGGCTTAAAATGAGCAGAACAGGTTTTGAGCCTGTGACCTTCGGTATTTCACACCGATGTTCTACCTCTGAACTATCTGCCCTCGGAATAAAGAGGTAAAAAAGAAGAGAACCTCTGCTTTTTTGCTTAAGGTTCTCTGGTCTTCAAGTATATCCGCATAACCCGCACTATACCCTAAATCGTCCCTTTATTCCAGAGAACTGCTTATAATCATATTTTTCGAATCCATTATCAGGGGCACATGTATAAAAACACTGTCCTGACAGTGTTCCGATATTCCATGCTGAACTTATTGTCCCGATACCCTTCATAATGATTTCTCCTTTCATGATTATTTCTGAAGATGCCGTTCTGCCCTTCACTATATATGAGTATATCACATAATTACGCATTTGTAAACAGTTAATTTCATTTATTTGATATTTTCTATTTTTTTTCAACATCGGGCATTTCGTTATCCCAATGGTAGCCATCCTGATTACCGGCAAGCTTCTCGCCGAGCCTTTCCTCTGTCATTCTGATAAGCTCCCTGTTCGTAAAAGGAAGCACGAAGGAATATTCGCTCACATAGGTATAATACCCTCCGCAGGAATACTTCGAGGTTACGGTGCTCTTCGTCATCGCATCGCACTGTTCGATGAGTATCTCTTTGAGCTTACCCAGAAAGTTCTTCTTCCTTTCCTCGCTGTTTATGGATGATACATAGGTATTGAGCTTCCTGTGATAGCCGAAATACCTCTCACGGTCAAAGTCCTGTATGGTATTCACATCGAAGGTGGATTCCATTACCGTCTCCTTATACAGCCCCTTCATATAGGAAAGGATATCATTGGGTATCTCCCTGACCTTATCCTTCGGTATCCTTATCTTGAATACGGGCTTCTCGTCTTCTTCAGAGCTCTTTATGTGCCCCGGCTCCTCCGTAGCCCTCCACCACGCACCGTTCTTTACAGGTCTGCCATGGGGTGCACGGTTCCCTGACAGGGCTTCCTTCGTCTTCGCAACCTCCCTTACGCTCCCGTCCAGACCTTCTATGATGTCATCTGCCTGCATCGCAAGCTCTTCGTCCTCATATCTTTCATAGATGTCGTCCTTGAGTCCTGCTATCTTTATGCGGTTCATCCTGAGTTCCTTTTCAATATTGTCAAGAAGCCTCCATGTAGCATCATTTATGTTTTCGGTAATCATGATATCCTTCCTTTCCTATCTTTCTTTTCCTTTTTCGCCATATCCGTTCACCTCTCATCGTATCCGATATCCTCAAGATACTTCTCTTCTGCCATCATATCAGCCTTCTCCCTGTATACCAGCCTGCTGACTTCTTCCCTCAATATATTCCTGAAAAGCGTGAGTGCCTTTGAAGGGTCTTTTGAATATACGCCCATATCTGCCTGCGGGCAGAACAGGGTGATACCCTCTGCCTCATCCTTCTGTATCCCTACTGAAAGTCCGGGTTCCTCCTCGGGATTAGCAGAACCTTCAAGGATAAGCTCGATATCGGTCTCTGTCCCGAGGCATCCTTCTACCTCTTTAAGGTAATGCTCTGTCTTCTCGTCTATCATAAGCTCCGTGAATTCGTTCTCCGGTATGGATGAGAGCTCAAGGAAGAGGTTCTCAAGGACTTCTGCTTCCTTTCCCGTGAAGCCGTATGAAGCGAGGGGATGCTGTATGTAATCGGTCAGGAGGTCAAGCCCGTCCGATATGCCATAGCTTCTCATATTGCTATCGTCTTCCATGCGGAGGGTCAGTGCTCCCGTGCCCGTGGCAAGGATTCTTATCTCCTTATAGGGAAGGACTTTTTCCGCAAACGCCTTTATGAGCCCTGCTTCCTCCTTGGTTATGGTGCATCTCTTCTCATCGGGGTTCATTACCCTGTAGAGGGGCTTGTCGCTGAAGGACTCCACGGTATCCCCATCAATCCAGAGCGAGAGGTTCCAGCCGTTGGCTACCGCATAGTCCTCTCCTGCCATCGTGACCGTAGCCTTTATGGAATGGGGGAGCCCGTCCTTCTCGTCCACATTATGGTATACCGTTTTTCCCCTGTACAAATCAATGCCGTTAATCTCCATATCTTCACCTACCTATCATAAGATTCTTCCTGCTTATCGAGGAAGCCGTGTTATATGGCATATTTCTCTGCCATCCTCTTTAATGCCACATTGCTGTTATGTGAAGGGTCTGTAAGTGCTTCCTTATATGCTATGTCAAGGAATTCGCCTACCGCCTTTCCCATTATCCCGTACTCCATTACTTCGCCCCCGTTGATTTTAAGCCCGGCTCTGGGGATTGCCGAACCGTCCTTGAAGCACCCATCGAGGAGCTCCTTCATCATCCCGTTTGCGGTATGTATCTCATTCCTTACCCCTTTTGCATGTGCTTCGGCATCCGCTTCCTTTAAGATGAAGAGCCTGTCGCAGAAATCCTTCCCGTGTTCACCGCCGAACCTACGGAGCTTATAGAGGTTCCCCGTCTGATAGTCGTGGTATCTCACAAGGTCGAGTATCATGTCCTTATCGGCATTCGGGAACTTCAGCCTGTCAAGGATATCCCTTCCTATCTCCACCGACTTTTCGGGATGCCCTGTAAAGAGGTCGTAGCCCGTCTTTTCATTGACGGTCTTCACATAAGGCTTTCCCATATCGTGAAGGAGTCCTGCCCATTTGAGGATTACGCCGTCTTTCTTTTCCATGGGCTTCACCTGAAGGTTACGCAGTACCTTTAAGGTATGATGCCCGGCATCGTCATCGTGATAGGGGCTGTTCTGCTTACAAGCCATGAGGCTGTCGAACTCGGGCAGTATGACCTTCGTGATACCCGTTTCCCACGCCTTTATCATCCCATAGCTCAAGAGGTCTGAAGAAAGGAGCTTCGTAAGCTCATCCCTTATCCTTTCACCGGACACATTCTTGAGGCTTCCTGCATTACCCTCTATCGCAAGCTCCGTAGATGCATCCATGATGAATCCGAGCTGGGAAGCGAACCGTACCGCACGGAGCATACGGAGGCTGTCCTCCCTGAACCTCTCATCGGGATTCCCTACTGCCCTTATCGTTCTTCCGACTATGTCAAGCTTCCCATTGAAGGGGTCGATGATTTTTCCGCTGATATCCATTGCCATGGCGTTCATGGTGAAATCACGCCTTGAAAGGTCTTCAGTAAGGCTCCCTGTGAAGGAAACCGAATCGGGGTGCCTCCCGTCCGAGTATTTCCCGTCAGTGCGGAAGGTGGTCAGCTCGAAGGACTCGTTCCCATCCATTACCGTGACGGTACCGTGCTTTATCCCCGTATCCAGAGTCCTCGGAAAGAGCCTCTTTACCTCATCTGGGAGTGCATCCGTAGTGATGTCCCAGTCGTGGGGCTCCCTTCCCATGACGGTATCCCTCACCGCACCGCCTGCTATGTATGCCTGCTTCCCGTTATCAAGGAGTACCTGCATTATGTTCTTTGCTTTCTGTGGAATCATTTCTTTAATTCTCCTTTTTGCGAAATCATATCAATTCCATACTATGTGTACTTTCATAATATTATGGTTAAAAACTTATTTTTAACAAAGTTAACCGTTGACAATAATCACATTATTGTATATAATTAAAATAACAGGTAAGGAATTATATATCCTATATATCCACGATATGTGTGGATGCAGGATTAAATCACGGTTTATGGAATCAGGCGTATTCCACGAAAGGAGAAGTGCTACATGAAATGGAAATCAACCCCCGAAGAGGCAGACCTTATGAAGAACGGAACTTCCTTTGTCAGATTCAATAAGGAGGACGACACTGTAACTTATAATCTCGGAAAGACCAAAGAGGAAGGAGCAGAGGTATGCAGAAAGATACTGAAGGCACAGTTCACGAAGGACTGAAAGGGAGCAGGGGACAGGAGGAAGCCCGTGCAAAGCTTGATGAACTCATCCTTATGGTCAAAGGACAGACCGCTGAAAGCTATGAAAAGCTCTACCGTACCTGTCTGTACCACATCAGGAACTTCCTTGTAAGGTTCGGATGGTACGGATGCCTTGCAGAGGACATATGCGATGACATCACCTCTGATATCTATATGCAGATACTGAACGGTGATTTTGACAGCAAGAGCCTTAATTTCGATGTTGCCATAAGGAACAAGGCTTTCATCTACCTTGCTGAAAAGCTCGGGGTCGATGCGAATGCCTTAAGGCGTATCATCCGTGTACGGAAGATATGCCGGGATAACGACATCGAGATGTGCCATACCAATGCGTTCCTCATCATGGAGTACGCAGACTGTGACCCGTCCTACAGGTACAAGCTCGGGCTTACGGAGATACACAATGCGATAAACAATTCACAGCTCATCGCTGATTCAAACGGGCTCTCGCTCGATGCGATAATCGAGACAGGGGGCTTGAGGAGGAACGGCATCCGTTCCACAAAGTCCTCGTGGATGGCTGAAAACAGTTAAGGAAGGCATAAAGATAAAAGGGACTGATTGGTTTCAGTCCCTTGTTTTTATCTCTCCTGTCCTTCCTTAAGCCTTTCAAGCACATCCGTAACATATGTGAATGTCTCATCCGTCATCGTATCCCTTCCATGCCTGCATAAGGCAAGCCCGTTCCTGAAGGTTTCCATCTCGGACTCATCCATGAGCCTGTAATAACCCTGTGTTTCGAATTCATTCAGAGGCAATTCTTTCCTGTATCTGTCATTATAATGCACCTGTCCGAACTTCGTATAGAAGTCGAAGCGGAAATAACCTTCCTTCCTGTCTACCTCAAGCACCCTTGCAAAGCCCGCAAATTCCGTAAGGGGCTTTATATCGGCAACTATAAGGTCGCCTTCGCTGAACCTGTAGCCGTTATCATTCCCTATCATCGTCCTTTTCCCTCTCCTTCTTATCGTCCTCATCTTTTTTCTTCTCAGGCTTGAAGGACTTCTTCAGTTCCCTGCGGAGGCTCCACTTTGAATCAGCCTTCTTGTTCTGGACACAGAGATACACCCCGAAGAGAAGGAATAATGTGCCGATGCAGATGCCCGCTACGAAGCCTGCACCTGATATCCCCGATATTCCCAGCATAATCAGTACCACCTTTCATTGTTGATTTTTGTTCCGGTCTTGCCTATTGCAAGGGTTCCCTTTTTTGCGAATCCTTCTGAAGCCCTGTTCGATGGAACAAGTGCATTGAGGATATCCTCCATTGCTTCATCCTCACGGTATGTGACTTCTACCCCTTCATGGCGTGAACAGTAGGAATCATATATGTCGATATGGTCTTCAAGAAGCTCTGCCATATAGTTCCCGTCAAGAAACTCGTTATCAAGGAATTCCTCTTTCGAGGGGTATATGCCGTATTCCCCGTATCCGAATTCCATAAGGTATGCAGAGAACTTCGGATAATCCTTCTTAAATTCCAAATCCACCGTTTTTGCCCTGTAATCAAGGAATGTCTTCATCCTCACATCGGAGGGGACATGCTCATCAATCCACTTCACCCTGAAGATGTCATAACAGGCATTCTTGATGCTTGACAGCTTATATCCTCTCTGGACTGCTTCAGTAGCCTTTTTCAAACCGCTTGCTCTCATTTCCTGAAAATCTCCTTTCATTTTTATGCCATATGGACGGAGGCTTCATCCTCCATTTATATATAGTTAAAAATAAGTCCCGTTCAGAATACCTGTTTTTAACTATACACATGATGAAAGGCAAAGCCTTTCATAATTCAGAATTCAGAATTAGGAATTAAGAATGATGGTTTGACTTCGTGATTCATAAGGAAAGGAGAACATATGAAAAGGAACAGGATACCCGAATTTGAATGGAAAGGAAAATCGGAGTTAAGGATGGCGAAGGAACTGGATGTGCATATCCATATGGATGCGGGCTATATGATGGGTTCGGGATGGACTCCCGAGCAGAGGAAGACCTTCGAGGAAGAGCTCTACCCGAAGCTTGAAGAAGCGGGCTACTTCATAGAAAAGCATGGGAACGGGGAATGCGATATGCTTTACCGTGCAGACAGGAACGGTAACAGGAACAGGCACGATAAGTTCAATCTGTACATGCATCCTTCGGACTTTGCAGGTTACGCATCGAAAGAGGATATAGACAGGATAACGGAAATACTCAATTCGTGTAAGTGCATAAGCAATGCCAGACCTGCCTTCGTCAAGGAAGTCTACGATATGGACGATTCGCAGTATGTAGCCTTCCTTGCAAGGAATTATGACGGGATAAGGCGTTATGTTGAGGACTATCCCGAAAAGGATAGGTGGATGGTGGCATCTGAATTCGTCAAACGCTACAGAATCCCGAGGGTGAATGCGAGGAATATAATAAGCTCTTCAGATATCGACATCTGCTTCATCCACGGGATTATGGAAGGACTCCTGAAGGAAAAGGAAGGCTTGGAACAGGACGAGCCTGAAAGATAAGGATATGGCAGGGGCATAAGAAAAGCATCCGGTGCTTATGACATCGGATGCTTATTTTTTTATCTGTCCATTAAACACTTAACCATAGCAGAAAAGACTTATTTTTAACCATTCTGTGATAGGAAGCACTGGTTTTCATACATAAGAAAGGATGGTAATTTTATGCAGAAGCTTACGGTATTCATACCCTGTTATAACGAGGAAGGGTCGATAGGAAAGACGGTACTCCATGTGAAGGAAGCAATGAAGAAGGTCATGGGAAGGAGACCGTACCGTATCCGGATTTACGACAACATGAGCACGGACGGAACCTACAGGAAGGCACTTGAGCTTGCAAAGGATGACAGGCTCATAGAGGTATCGAGGTGCATGGAGAAGGGCAAGGGCAATGTGTTCAGGCAGTTCCTTGAGGACTTTGCGGAAGGGTACCCTTCGGACGATTCGCTCATCCTCATGGTGGACGGTGACGACACCTACGGGCTTGACGGAATCCCTCCTTACGGTATGCTCCTTATGAAGGATATGTGGACAGGCGAAAGGGAAGGCTATGGGAAGGAAGAGAAGAAGGGCTACCACAGGGCAGGGAACAGGTTCATAAGGGCAGGCTTCAGGAAGCTCTACCACGAGGACTACGACATCTTCTCGGGACTGCGTGTGTTCAGATGGGGATTCTTAAAATCCTTCGTATCCAGAGGGAAAGCCTTCACCCTTGAAACAGAGCTTGCGTTCCACAGCCATGATACCCATGCATCCGTAGGAACCTTCCCTTCGGAGTACAGGGACAGGGAAGAAGGAAAGTCGAAGATAAGGCTCAGGGACGGGTTCGAGGTGTTCTTCTGCTTCGGAAAGAGGGCGTATAAGGACTACGGCATATTCTTAAGGCTGTTCCTCTATATCCCGGCAGTCATCATCGGCATAAGGAGAAGGAAATGAAGAAGAAGGCTTTTTATATCCTTACGGCAATATCGGTACTGATGTTCGCATTGGTCTCCGTAACGGCTTCCGATACGGATGTGTTCTTCCTCATAGGTCAGGGAAGGGACATCTTAAGGACGGGCAACCTTAAGACCCTCTACTGCTTCTGCGGTGGAGAGATAGGTACGGTCATACAGAACTACGGCTGGTGCGTACTCCTTGCCTCTGCATACGACCTTCTGGGGAATATGGGACTGTTCCTTTTACAGACCGCACTGTACTCGGTATATGTTGTAATGGGAACGAAACTGTTCTGCATAAATTGTAATGAGGATTGTGAAAATTACAAAAATAAAGGGTTCGTAGGATTCCTTGTGGCAATGGCAGGCTTTTCGTCCTATGTCAATATGAGACCGGAGATGATGACCTGCACACTGCTGATGGCAGAGATATACTGCATAGAGAAGTACAGGAAGGACGGAAGATGGCAGTCACTCATACCCGTACCCCTTGCGGTATTCATCGAAGCACAGGTGCATATGTCCCTGCTCTTCCTGCATATCGTGGTGGCACTCCCCTATCTCGTGCCGATAGTAAAGGAGAACGGGGCGTTCAAGGTAAGGAAGCCGGGGAAGGTCGCAGTACCCCTGCTCTTTATCACAGGCTCATTCCTTGCAGGGCTTCTTAACCCTTACGGGATGGACGGGTTCCTGTATGTGTTCAGGTCGGTAGGGAATGTGGGAAGGTTCGGCATACAGGAATGCCAGCAGATGGAATTCCTTGATATGTCCGGACTGATACTCATGCTCTTCCTTGTGCTGTTCGTGCTGAACTTCGGAAGATATGCGGTTCCCGATATATTCATGGTATGCGGGCTTGCGTTCTCGATAATGATGTGGATAAGGCAGGCGATGTGCCTTCCCGTAGTGATAATCTTCGTAGCAAGGGGAGTTTTCGCAGGACGGGACGGAGAAAACGGTATAGCAAGCTATATTAAGGGCAAAAAGAAAGGCTTCGGGCTACATTCGGATGTATTCATTGCTTCCATGCTTGCAGGACTTATGCTGACGGTTTCCCTTACCATGTTTGAGGATTACGGGCTCCCTTCCCGTGAGCTTCACAATAAAGGCTTTGACGGGCTTGATGTGATAGCTGAATACATACCGATGGACAGAGACCGTATGATATATACGGAATTCATTGACGGCTCATATTTAGCCTTCAGGGGCTATAAGGTTTTCATGGACGCAAGACCCGAGCTCTATTACAGAGCCATAAACGGAGTGGACGATTACGGGGATATGTTCCTTTCGGTGCATTACGGATGGGAGGATATGCCTGAAGTCCTTGAAAGCCTTAAGTTCGATGACCTTATAGTGAAGGCATATTCCCCTGCGTACTGGTATCTCATAAATGACAGGAACTATAATTTAACCATAAAAGAAGGTGAAAGGGTGCTTTTTCAGCGGAAAAGTGCCCTATGGCAGTGACAGACCGTATATGGAAAAAGGGGCAAGATATAGCTTGCTATACAAACTACCCTCAGGCGATATCTCCCATATTCCAAGCCCATACGGTACCGTTTTCTGCCGACAGAAAGGTATACGAAATGGACACAAAGAAGAAAAAGCAGGTCGCTGAAGAAATGTCAGTCCCGAGGAAACTGAGCATCCTACAGCTCGTCTTCGACTACTCAATCGGTGCGATAACCAAGAAGGTATTCAACAGGGAGCTTGACAGGCTCCATCTTTTCCCTTCGGAAAATGCGTACATGACAGACCTGCTCATGCAGATGCTTTAAGCAGAAAGGATTAAGCATGAAGAAACTTATTTTCATCATGGGGATGTTCGTATTCGTCCCCTTCGTCTACGGCTGTGCAGATAAACATATGACACGGTCAATGGAACGGAGGTACGGCTATGAATAATCCCCTGACAGCAATGAAGAAAACCAGCATGCTTGAAAAGGAATGTGCTTCGGACATCGCTTACAGTTCCGATAACACGAAGGTCTATGACAGGGACTTTAAGCTTGACCGTGAATGCGAAGGCGGTACGGACTACTCAAGGCTCGAATTCCACAAAGGCTTTACTGCCGATGCGATATTCCGGAGCGAAGGAAGGCATATCGCAGTGCTCAATTTCGCAGACTTCACGAAGCCGGGCGGTATGTACCTTGAAGGTGCGATGGCACAGGAGGAAGCCTTATGCAGGGATTCCTACCTCTACAATGTCCTGATAAGGCATAAGGACTACTACGAAGAGAATAAGAGGCTCGGCAGTAACGGAAACCTCTACCACAACCGTGCACTCTACTCGCCTTCCGTATGCTTCTTCGAGGGGAAGGAAGGTTTTGTCCACGAAGCCGATGTGATTACATGTGCCTCGCCCCGTATAACCTCTTTTTCAAGAGTACCGAAGGAAAAGAACCTTGAGGTACTGAAAGACCGTGCGAGGTTCATACTCGACATAGCAGAGGATAATAAGGCAGAGGTACTCGTCCTCGGTGCATGGGGATGCGGTGTGTTCAGGCAGAACCCTTCCGAAGTAGCAGAAGCCTTCGGCGAAGCACTCCACGAAAGGGCATACTCCTTCGAGAAGGTCATCTTCGAGGTACCCGAAAGGGAGAAGCTCTTCGAGATGGCAGGCACCATCGGGCGTGTCTACGGCATTGATAAGGATAAGGATGCTGACGAATGGTATGCCTTATATACCGGAAGGACGGACACTCCTGTCCCTACGGTAGAGGAACTCCTCGCAAAGGAGAAGGAAGAAAAAGAATCAAACGAAAGATAAGAAAGGAAAGAAACTATGAAGAAAAAGATTTTTGCACTTGTACTCGTACTCATTCTCGCAATCGGAACGGTTCCTGCCTATGCAGGTACAGCAGATACTGATGTGGATAAGGCAATCCTTTCAGATATGAAGGAGAACCTCAAGGAAGTGGATGCCGTATATGAAGGCTTTTCCGGTATCAGGAATCCTGCCTGTGAGGATGCGGATGGTGCCGATATCCTCAAATGGTTCAGTGATTTGGAATACCTTGCAGACCTCCCGGGGATGCCTTCACAGACAGAAGAACTCAGGAAAATGTGCAGAACCGTGTCCTGTATGTACCTTGAGAATGCAGACTATGCAGACCTCTACCGTATGGCACAGTCAGGTCTTGCAACACTCTTTGATATAAGGACAACGCTCAAGACAGGCATCATCACATATGGCAGGGAGATAGAGAAGGCTGGCACCTCTGAACAGGTAAAGCTTGCCAAGTCCCTCGGAATCAATGTGATTACCCTGAAGGCAGGCGATACCTACAGCGTCAGGGCTACGGGCAAGGGTTATGCTTACGGTTCTTCGGATAAGAAGGTTGCCACGGTCACGAAGAAGGGTAAGGTAAAAGCCGTATCCGAAGGCATCGTGGCAGTGACGCTCACGAAGGATGGCAGGACGCTCATTTATGTATTCAATGTAGAGTAAAGGGCTGTATACCAAAAAGAGGCTGAAATGAATCAGCCTCTTATTTTTATGCCTCATTCAGTACAGTGCTTATATCCTCTGTCAGCTCGTCCCTGTACATCTTCGCTATGGTCTCCACATCATCGCCCATTATCCTTGATATGGTATAAAGGTTTATGCCCTTTCCTATCAGATGCCTTCCGAAAGCCTTCCGTACCGACACGGGCGTGACACCCGAAAGGTTCAGCCGTTTCCCGTAGCTGTCAAAAGTCCTTGAGAGCGTCACACGGTTGAGGGTACCGAAGAGGTGCTCCCCGTCAGAGAACTCCTCAAGCTTCATGGCATAAGGGATGAGCACTCCGGGTATGGGAAGGTCGAAGTTCAAGCCCATGAGCAGGCACTTCCCGTCCTCCTTCCATTCAAGACCGGATACCTTGAGCACATCCTGTATGCGTAAGCCCATATATGCAACGAATACCGCTACCGAGGCATACCTGAACTTTAAGGAATCATCTTCCGTAGCAAAGAGCATGAGGTCTGAAAGGTCAGACAGTGCGATGCTCCTGAACGAAAGGAACTTCTCTTCAGAAAGGAAGTCCTCATATCTTGCAGAGGGGCTTGTCTCGATGGTGAAATCAATCTTCCCGTTCTCCCTGCCCCAGTAACAGAAATCCACCATGCTCGTCCTTGCCTTCTCATAACCGCCCGTGCCTTCCATGAGCTTCAGCATTCCGTTTATCGTCTCTTCACTGCACTCATCGGCAGGCTTCTCCATGAACTCCGCAGGGAGCAGGTCTTTTGCCTCACGGTATATCCTGTTCTGCTTCATTCCGTAACCGTTGAGCCCGAGGAAGTACGAATAGAGCCTTCCCAAGGTCTGTCCGTCCGGTACTTCAGGTATCTCATAATCCTCAATCTTCTTCTTAAGCTCTTCTTCCGTCTTCCCGTAGAGCCTCTTCCTTACCCCGCCCTGCATGGGAAGGTCGAAGGTATAGTAGTCTATGCCCTTTATCTTCCGTATTGCAATGGTCTCATTCATTCCGCTTATATCCATTCTCTTACCGCCTTTCAATGTAAACATTATAGTTTATACATATACATTACCACACATTATTCTTCATTTCAATATACAGTACGCATAAAAAACTTATTTTTAACTATATAAAATGTAAGGACGAAAATACTGCCTTTGATAGTTAACTGTATACGGTAATCTGTTTTTGTGGTATCATATTTTATGAATCACGAAGTCAAACTTAAATTAGTAATTCATATAGCACAGGATATGAAAGGAAACGGCAGATGAAAAAGAAAATGGAATACGCACTGAAGAACTTCTTCCTGCATAAGGTTCAGACCATAGGCTTCATAACGGCACTTGCATTGTTCTCATCCTCTCTCTTCTTCGGGCTGTCAGTTAAAAAGTCGCTCGGACAGGGGATAGAGGATACCTCTGAAAGGATAGGTGCAAGGATGATGCTCATACCGTCCTCTGCAGTGTCCGATTACGAATCAATGCTCTTACAGGCAACACCCTCTGCGTTCTACCTTGACAGGTCAGTGACCGAAATCCTTGACAGGGAAGGTATAACTTATAGCCCGCAGATTTATTTGAAGACACTGAAGGCTTCCTGCTGTACGGCACCCTTACAGGTAATCGGCTACGACACGGAGAAGGACTTCACCCTTGCCCCGTGGATAGATAAGGATTCGGGACAGGATGGCGTTACGGTAGGCTACGGTGTAGGATGCGGTGAGACGATACTCCTGTTCGGAACGGAGTATCCGGTAAAGCAGAGGCTCAAGCAGACAGGTTCAGGCTACGACCATTCGGTATATGTACCTATGAAATACATATCCCATATGTTTGACGATTCCATCGGGATGGGTGCCGAATATTACATAGACGACATAAACACGGTCTATTCCGTGATTATGATAAAAGACGAATGCGAACTCCCTGACATCGGCAATGTGACAGTGGTGAAGAATTCAGGTCTTGTATCGGATATGGAGGATACGCTCTCGGGGCTCACGCTCATAATCGGCGTATTCCTCGTGCTCATGGGGATAGCCACGGAGTCCGCAGTGCTCATAATGACGAAATTGAACACCGAAGCGATGAGGAAGGAAATCGGAACCTACAGGGTTCTCGGCATAGACAGGTATACCGTCCTTGCCGTATTCCTTTCAGAGAATGTCTTCACGGGACTCATAGGAACGGTTGCGGGGACTTCCATCGGAATGGTCTTCATAACCTTCTACGGGCAGTTCCTGTCCCAGTCCTTTTCCCTTCCCTATATAAAGGAGGGCTTTGCGGGACTTCTCGGTACAGGGATATGGTCGTTCACCATACCCTTCATACCGTATATCCTTACTGCTTCCCTTTCGGTATGGAAAATATGTAAATCAGTCAGCAATTAGCAATGTACAGTTACTTAAAGTATAAACGATAAGGAGAAAAGCTCATGAACAAAATCGAAATCTGGCAACCCCGCTATTCCACTGATTCAGTGCTCATAGCGACACATAAGGTAAAGAACGACAATGTGGTAGTCTTTACGAAGGCAAAGTATCTCGCAGGCAAGGAATTCTATGTATCGGGAAAGGATGTCCGG
>JAZQND010000069.1:0-14223 GCA_045627145.1 Ruminococcus sp.
AGTGCGAAAGCACGCCTTCGATGGCTTTTCTTGCATCTACTGTACCTATCTGCTTTTTCTTACTCAAAACGGGTTTTTAGAGGTGTCCATAAATAATTATAGCATAAAAGTGTTTTTTTTTCAAGTTATTTTTAAAAAAGCATTGACAAGTGTACTGTAGCGTGCTATAATGCACTTATACCACAAGTACACTTAATGACAATATTGCTCTAATAAATAAGGTAAGGTTTAGTTAGGGCAACACCGCACAAAGCACGTCTAACGACTTTGTACGTCATAAACTTGTATCTTTTCCGTCATCTTGCACAAAAATTCTTTACCATACGACAGCATACCTGCAAAATTTCTGTACAATCTGACGAAAAATCTAACTGCGTTTCTGCCGCACAATCTTTGTGCGTTGTTGCCTTAGAGGAGCAATATTATCTGATTTTGGAACAATAAGTACACGTTTTCAGAAAAGAGGTGTTTTTTTGGAAATAATCATTAGTCAAAAAACAAATCAGCCAATATATGAACAAATTACTTCTCAGGTAAAAGAAATGGTTATGGACGGCAGGCTCAAACATGGCGATCCCATACCTTCAATGAGAAGTCTGGCTAAATCATTGTGTATCAGCGTTATTACAGTTCAAAGGGCTTATGATGATTTGCAGAAAGCCGGCTTTATTGAAACAACTGTCGGCAAAGGAAGTTTTATTTCTACTAACGGAAAACTTTTCTATCAGGAAGAATTGCAGAAACGTGCAGAAAAGCACCTTACGGAAGCTGCCAAAATTGCACGTTCAAGCGGAATCCCTCTTGAAAAACTGATTGAACTTTTAAAAATATTTTATGAGGAGAATGAGTAATGGAAGCTCTTGAAATTAAAAGTGTAACTAAAAAGTATCCCAAATTCACTCTTGATAACGTAAGCTTCAATATCCCACAAGGCTGTATTATGGGACTTATCGGTGAAAACGGTGCAGGAAAAAGTACTATTTTCAAAGCAGTTCTTGACCTTATCAACAAGGATAACGGCGAAATCCTGTTTTATGGTCAAAAACTTGACAGGAATGCTGTTGAACTTAAAGAGGATATAGGTGTGGTTTTTGATTCACTTCATTATTATGAATCACTGAAGGTTGAACAGGTTGAAAAAATAAACGGACTCGCCTATAAAAACTGGAGCAGCGATGATTTCTATAAATACTGCAAAGCTTTTAAAATTGAACCCGGTATGAAGCTCAAAGAACTTTCCAAAGGTATGAAAATGAAGGTCGAAATTGCCGTCGCACTTTCACATAAGGCTAAATTCCTTATACTTGATGAACCTACATCAGGTCTTGATCCTGTGGCAAGGGATGAGATTCTTGAGTTATTCCTCGATTTTATGCAGGATGAAACACACAGTATACTTTTCTCATCACACATAACCTCCGATATCGAAAAAATAGCCGATTACATAACCTTCATTCACGAAGGAAAAATAGTTTTCAGCAAAACAAAGGACGAGCTTATGTATGAATACCGTATAGTAAACTGCGGAAAAAGTGACTTTATTGAGATGATAAATGAGGACGGTGCTATTTACCGCAAAATGGACTATCAATATAAAGTTCTGCTTCCGCATGGAAAAGTCGGAGAGGAAAAATATAAATCATGCGTTTTTGAAAGAGCAACGCTTGATGAGATAATGCTGATGTACATAAAGGGGGAGAGATCATGAAAGCTCTGCTTGCAAAAGATTTGTATCAGCTAAAAAATAATTCCTTATTTATCACCCTGTTTTACCTGCCATTCATAATATTTTACATATATAAAACGATAAATGCTCAGAAAGACGACAGCATGTATATGCTCTGGGCTGAAATCATGATCTTATTTCCATCGGCATTCGTTCTGGCAACATTTTCTTCAGATATAAATTCAGGTTATATACAGCACATTTTTGTCACCCCGATAAAACCAAAGGACTATATAAACGCAAAATATATTTTGTTTTTGATTGTTTCCGTAATTTCTTCTGCTTTAAACCTTATAGTTCTTCTCATTTTCTGTTTATCAGTTTCCGTAAAAAATCTCACTTTTTATATGGAACTTATCCTGATATCACAAATTACAGGATTTATACTGGTAGTTTTGAGTACGTCATTATTTATGAAAAAGAAAGATTCAAGTTCTATGGCAAAAACAATTGCAATTACTATTTCGCTGTTTTCAATTGCGGTTGTTTTAATTTCGGTAATCAGAATACTTCATTTTAAGGTTAATATTGCTTTATCAGCAGGATTAAGCGTAATATCAATAATAATAACATTTTTCCTGTTCATCATGAATTACAGATGGGCAGAAAAGAAGGAGTTTTAACTATGAAAACAAGAATTATCACAGGCATTTTAGCCGTTCTCGCTTTATTATGCACCGCAGGCTGCAACAAGGCTGACAGAGTAAGGAAAAATCTCGCTCAGGAAGCCGATAACTTCAACTGCTACCGTCAGATAACTGTTATCGACTGCATTACAGGCGATACTCTTTTCCAGATGACGGGAAGATGCAGTATAGTTGCAGATTCAGCCGATAATCAGCTTGAAGTAATAGTTGAGGAGGAGGAAGGGAAATATAAAAAGCATATTATAGGACTAAGCGACAATGTTACATACGTTGTTGAAGACCTTGGTGTTTCGGACGTTTCGGAATATCACTACGAATTAAACTTTAACCCCAAAATGTGGGTGCCTGTTAAGCCTGACTATATTGACTGATATCGAAAGGAATTCATTTTTATGAAAAGCTTGCTTTTGAAAGATTATTATGCGATAAGGCCCATGAGATGGTATTTGTTAATTCCGCCTGCCGCAGCACTAATATCTATGTTCTTCAATTTTTTTACAGATAATTCGCAAATTATAAACGGTTTTGCAGTTGGCATGACTGTCGTTGTTTCGGGAATATTCTCATTTTCTTCCTCTGTAATTATATCATCATCAGACGAAAACAGTAAATTCATTTACACAGGTTACGTCTTGCCTGTAACAAGAAAGCAGTATCTTGATGAAAAATACCTTTTTACACTTATCATAACATCTATTTTTACACTGAACGGACTGATTTTCGGACTTCTTGCCCTTATTCTTAACAGTTGTAAAGATAAAGAAGGTTATATTGCTGTTTTGCTAATATCGGCAAGTTGTTTTTTACTGACGCTTGTCTGGCATATTGTTTATACAGCATTATATTTGAAATTTTCTTCAAATATAGGGATGATGTTATATCCCGCAGTTTGTTTTGCTATTTCATTAATTTTTAAATATATTGATAAAAAAGACATGGATCCAAGCATAAAAAGTGTGGCAATAGTTGTATCAGCACTTGCCGCAGTTTTAATAACTGTAACGGCTGTACTTTTCAAAAAAAGCTATAAATGGGCGGAGGAGAGAGAAGTATGATGGAAAATCTAAAAAAAGCTATATGCAAAAATTCAAACAGCAATTCACTTATACTTATTGCATTTGAAATTTTGCTTGTTCCTACAATTTTTATTTCAAAATTTCTTTCGGAAATAATAGTTCCTGAATCGTCTGAACTGTATGAGGACGTTATTACTTTACTTACCTTTATTTTTCAGTATGTTCTTGCTGCAGGAGTTCCTATGCTGATTTTTTACCGCACAAAGCGTGGCAGAGAGATATCTGAAGAAAAACCTCTTTTTGTCAAGCCTAAAATGCCGTGGAAATGGGTATTCAAATATGTTATGATATCGTTTTTTGTAGGCTATACGGCACAATTTTTCTCAAAGATATTCTTTTTCATAATAGAGATTTTTTCAGGAACTGATTTTCAGGCAGTGGATTTTTCTGCTTCACCAAGTACGCTTTCAAAGGTCACCAACATTATCGCCATGATGTTCTTAGCTCCGTTTTTTGAGGAATTGCTGTTTCGCGGCACTTTAACAAGAAACAGTACCTTCAACAGCTCATGGTCAGCCATAATAGCAACGGGCATTTTCTTCGGACTCTGGCACACCAACTATGACCAGACCATAGCTGCCGCTGTAATGGGAATTTGCGGAGGATTTATCTACGTTAAAACAGAATCAATTCTTCCTTCAATGCTAATGCATTTCTTCTTCAATTCATTTGGTGCGGCAAGTTCGATACTTGTAAGCGGAATTGATGTTGAAAAGCTTAAAGAAAATGCTTTAAACAGCTTTTCTCCTGAAATAATGAAACTTGTGGTTGTGGGATATTTGCTGATTGCGGCATATATTGTTGGATTGATATGCTTTATAACCGAACTTTCCAAAAATAAAAAGTGCTTTTCGTTAAAAAATTACACTCCCAAGCTTCCTGAAAGTAAGAAATTCAAAATATATTTCTCAGCCCCTGCAACTGTTGCAGCAGCTTTGCTTCTGATAGCTTTGACTGTTCTGCGTGCAATGAATATAAATGTTTTCAGAATTATTGCAGGCGTATAAAGAAAACACCGCACAATCTTTGTGCGGTGTTGTTTTAACTGTTGGCATTGCGTTTTATACGTTCAATTTCCTGTTCTTTTTTCCATAAAAAGCTGATATGTGCTTCGGTACCATTCTGTATACGTCTGATATTTTCGATGTGTTTGACGAGTATTACAAGTGAAACAAGTGAGAGAATGGAAGTTCCTACGGGATCACCTGTGGTGAAAGCGTAGAAAGATGTGAAGATAACAGAGCCGCTTATCGGTACTATGCAAACATAGTCAAAAATCATGCCTATTATCATTTCACATATAAGAAGAAGTGTGAAAAAATGCTGATTGCAGGCAAGTATCATACCGCCCAGACAAGCAAGTCCTTTACCTCCGTGAAAATTCATAGCAAGCGGGAAGATGTGACCGAGGATACATGATGAACCTGAAAGCACCTTTGCAAATTTAAGCTGCGGAAACAGCTTTGCAGCGGCAGTAACGGCAACAAATGCCTTGAAAATGTCAAAAAGTGCGATAAAAATTCCTGCCTTTTTACCCATTGTCATTACAGCGTTTGAAGCACCTGCGTTTCCGGAGCCACGTTCACGGATGTCAAAGCCTTTGATTCTGGAAATAATGTATGCAGGATTAATACCTCCTACAAAGTACCCCAGAAAGGAACATAATAATATCTGCATTTCAAAACCTCCGTTCATAAAATATCTTTCTGAAATAATTATATCACGAAGAATACGGTTTGTAAAGAGCGTTTGGGCTGAAAATTTCCGTTGACAGAATTGAATGGTTTGTGATATAATATAAAGGACATTTCTATTGCTCCACCAACTAAATCCTGAATTTTTCAGCTTGTCCTGAATAAGAAATTCTGCGTCAGAAAACCTTGAAATACGTTAGTATTCCTGCGGTTTTCTTCCTTGACTTTCTCCTTCATTACTTCGCATAAAATATTCAAGATTTAATTGGTGGAGCAATAAATGAAAAACGGGTTTTTAGAGGTGCCCTCTATAGAAACGGAGGATTCTTATGTTTGATACCGCTGTTATCGGCACAGGCCCTGCCGGTCTTTCTGCCGCCTTGAACCTTAAAATTCACAACAAAAATATAGTGTGGTTTGGTTCGGCGGAAATCTGCGAAAAGGTTTCCCTTGCCGAAAAAATAGAGAATTATCCGGGCTTTCCTGCCGTAAGCGGCTTGGAGCTTGCTTCTGCTTTTCGCCGCCATGCTGCTGAAATGAAACTTGCTGTCAATGACAGGGTAGTAAATTCCGTTGTTGACCTCGGAGGACGTTTCGGTATTCTTGCAGGTTCGGAATTTTGTGAGGCTAAAACGGTTCTTTTTGCAACGGGAATAGCCCAGAACGGTGTTCTTAGTGGGGAAGCGGAACGTCTGGGACACGGTGTAAGCTACTGTGCCACCTGCGACGGCAGACTTTACAAGGGCAAAAAAATCGCTGTTATCTGTTCAGCTCCACGCCTTGAACATGAAGTAAGATTTCTTGCAGAACTTGCGGAGCATATTGACTTTTTTCCGTATTATGAAAATGTCGGATTACAGCTTTCCAATGTTACGGTTCACAGAACAAAGCCTGTTGAAGTAACAGGAAACGGTCATGCGGAAGGGCTTATTCTCAGTGACGGAAAACACCTTGAAATAAGCGGGCTTTTCTGTCTCAGAACTTCTGTGGCTTTCAGCAGTCTTATGAAAAACCTCGAAACCGCTGACGGTCATATCGTAACTGACCGGAATCAGTCAACAAGCATTGCAGGCTGTTTTGCCGCCGGTGACTGTACAGGCAGACCTTATCAATACGCCAAAGCTGTCGGTGAAGGAAATATCGCCGCACATAGTATCATAAATTATCTTGCACAGGAGGAAAATAAATGAAAATAGAATTAAAAACCAGACTTCACGGATTTGAAGTAACAAATATCAGAGAAATATCACAGCTTAACGGCAGACTTGTTGAAATGAAGCACACTGTTTCAGGTGCGGAACTTTGCTGGCTTGATAACGGTTCTTCCAACAAGCTTTTCTCTGTTGCTTTCAAAACTCTGCCAAGCGACGATACAGGAGTTTTCCACATTCTTGAACACAGTGTACTCTGCGGTTCTGCGAAATTCCCGGTAAAAGAGCCTTTTGTTGACCTTCTGAAGGGCAGTATGCAGACTTTCCTCAATGCCATGACCTATCCCGATAAGACGGTTTATCCGATTTCAAGCCGTAATGACAAGGACTATCTCAACCTTACAGAAGTTTATCTTGATGCGGTATTTGCTCCGAAAATTACCGAAAATCAGTTCATTTTCATGCAGGAGGGCTGGCACACCGAATTTGATGAAAACGGCGAACCGCTTTACAAAGGTGTGGTTTTCAACGAAATGAAGGGTGCTTTGTCGGATGTCGGAGAGGTTATTGATGTTGGCATGAACCGTCTGCTTTTCCCTGACAACTGCTATTATTATATTTCAGGTGGAGATCCGGCGGTAATACCTGACCTTACTTATGAAAAGTTCTGTGATACATGGAAGAAATTCTATCATCCTTCAAATGCAAGATTCTATCTCGACGGCAATGTTCCGCTGGAAGAAACTCTTGAAATGATAAACAGCTATATTTCAGGCTGTGAACGTCTTGAAAATCTGCCCGAACTGGTTTTACAGAAGCCTGTAAGCGGTCATGCTTCCGTTCCTTATGAAATCGGTGACGACGAGGAATGCGAAAACAGAACCCACTTCACAATGGGAAAAATTATAGGAACTCATGCTGATAAAACAAAAAATATGGCAGCTTCCGTTCTTGCCGAATACCTCGCAGGAAGCAATGAAGCTCCGCTGAAAAAAGCAATACTTGATGCGGGACTTGGTCAGGATATCATTATCGGTACTCTTGACGGCATTGCACAGCCGTGGTTCATGCTCAGTGTCAGAAATCTCAACGAACCTCAAATTGATGATCTGAAAAAGCTCATAGCTTCCAAAACTGCCGAAATACTTCAAGAAGGCATTGACAAAGAGGAGATTCATTCCTGCATAAACTGTATGGAGTTTGCTATGCGTTCAATGAGTGAACCGCAGGGACTTATCAGATGTATATGTGCCCTTGATAGCTGGCTTTACGGCGGCGATCCTCTGCTTTATCTGGTTCATGACGATAATTTTGCCGAACTCCGCAAAATGGCTGAAGGAGATGGATTTGAAAAACTGCTTGAGGAAATTTTTGATGCGGAAGGTATGTGTACTCTCATTGCCGTTCCTGATAAGGAACTGGGAAAACGTCAGGCTGATGCTGAAAAGCTTTCTCTGAAAAACAGAACCGAAAAGCTTGCGTCCGATGATATAGCCATGCTGAATGAGCAGAATGAAAAGCTGAATAGCTGGCAGTCAACTCCCGATTCTCCGGAAGCCAAAGCCTCTCTGCCACAGCTTGAAATCAGTGAAATTGCTGATGAACCGGAAAAAATCCAATCGGATATAAGTGATGTCAACGGTGTGAAGGTTATCCGTCATAATATTCCAAGTCACGGTATTACTCATTTTACGCTGTATTTCTCTGTTTCACAGCTTTCTCTCGACGAGCTTTCAAAGCTTGCGGCAGTTGGCGGTTTCCTCGGATATCTTCCGACTTCCGAGCATTCTGCCGCAGAACTCCAGCAGCTTATGAGAAATTATATTGGTTCACTTGCCATAAATGTTAAAAACTTTGCTCCAAAGGACGATAGACAGCAATGTATGCCTAAGCTTACTGTAAAATGCAGTGTGCTTGACAAAAATATCAGCAAGGCTGTAGAAATTATCTGCGAGATACTTACAAAAACCGATTTCTCCGCTAAAGAGCAGATAAAAAATATTCTGCTCCAGATAGAGGAGGGCAATCGTCAGAGTGCTATTATGAACGGTCACAGAATCGGCATGACAGAAACTCTCGCTCACTATTCTGCCTGTGCTGCGGCTGATGAAGCAGCTTCAGGATTCAGCTATATTCAAAGTATTCACGAACTTGTTCAGAATTTTGACAGCCTTATTGACGATTATTCGGCATTCCTTGAAAAAACACTCAAAGAATCAGTTTGCAGAAAGCGTCTTACTTTAAGCGTTACAGGAAGCAGTGAGGATATTCTTTCAATGCTGGAAATTGCCGAAGGTGAGGATATTCAGCCGTTTGCAGATTATGTAACTTCAGTTCCGGATAAGCTTGGAATCGCAATTCCTGCACCTGTTGCTTATGCTGTTCAGGGCTGGCACGTCCCAAAACGTACAGGTACACTCCGCACAGCCGCACAAATTCTCTCTCTTGATTATCTCTGGACTTCTGTCAGAGTTCAGGGCGGTGCATACGGTTCAGGCTTCCTTGCTCGTATGAACGGCGATATTTCGTGCTATTCCTACCGTGATCCTTCTCCTGAAAAATCTGTTTCAATTTATAGTTCAATAGCTGATGCACTTGAAAAATGGTGTGAAGGTGATGAACGTCTTGAAAATTATATCATCTCAACCGTTGCTGCATCCGAACCCCTTATGTCGCCTCATGTGGCTGGTGCAGTTCAGGATGAATATATCTTTGCCGGCGTAACTTTTGAGGAAAGAGTTGCAGAACGCAGAGAAATGCTCGCCACAACCCGTGAAGGTTTGCTCAAGCTCTGCGAAAATCTGCGTGAACTCGGCGAAAACGGCTCAATATGCGTCGTAAGCAATCAGGAAAATATGAGAGCTTTACCAAATCTCGAAATTCGTTCAATGTGAAAATCTGTTAACTAATGGGCACCTCTAAAAACCCCTTCTGAGAAAAAGCAGCTATGCACAGCATCTGCTGCGTCAAGCCCTCTCGAAGTGCGAAAGCACGCCTTCGATGGCTTTTCTTGCATCTACTGTACTTATCTGCTTTTTCTTACTCAAAACGGGTTTTTAGAGGTGCCCTAATAATAAAAAATCTGCTCTTTGTCGGGGCAAACCTTTCTCAAAAGGATTTGCCTCAATAAAAGAGCAGATTTTTTAGAACACAGCTTTTTTTATCATTTTAAGTTCTTCAAGGGAGAAGCAGCTGTCAATGTTCTGGTGTTTCATAACGGAGATAAGTTCATCAATTTCAGCCCAGCAGACTTCGGATACTTCTGATTCCTGAAGAGTGAGTTCTTTTCTGTGGGTTTCGCCACGGTAGATGTAGACGGCTACAAGTTCGTTATCGTGGATATCACCGTTTTCATAATAATTATGACGCATACCAAGAAATTCGAGTTTATTTGAGAGAACGTCTATACCCAGTTCCTCATGAATTTCTTTGAGAGCAGTTTTCTTAAATTCGTCGCCCTGAGTAACATGACCTGCCGTAGAAACGTCGTAGCAATCGGGACAGATATCCTTTTCGTGGGAACGCTTCTGGAGAAGGACATGAACGCCCATGTCTTTTCTTCTGATGAACCAGATATGAACAGTAGGGTGGAGCAGACCTGTACGGTGGACTACTGAACGAGGCATACTGCGGGAAGTAAGTCTGTCGTTATCATCAACGATATTGAGAAATTCGTCGGTTATGAACTCGGCAGAGATAAGTTCATTATTTTCGGCAGAATTTTTGAAGCATTCAAAAATTTCGTTGGCAGGTGTATCGGAAGAAGATTCGTTTGAGATATAGACTCTGAACCTTCTTTTTTCGGAAATGCCGCTGAGAAATTCTGAAAGAGATTCTTTGCAGTTTATGCTGTCACAGCCGAGGGCATTTGCAACTGAGGCATAAAGCTTACTGGAAGAAGCGAGTTTTGTCAGAAAAATGTCAGTAATATCCATAAATAGCTCCATTCATACATTTAACGCAGTACCGCACAGTGAAAGGGCGGGTGTTGCCTTGAATATGTATCCGTCTTTATGAGGAAAACGGTTCCGGTTTTTTCAGCGAACTAATTATATACCCTATGGAGCAAAAAGTCAATAGCTTTTTAAAGATTTTCATATTCAAAATAAAAACGGGACTCCGTGAGAAAGCTTTTCTCTTTGGAATCCCGATTAAAAACTTGGTAAAACAGAAGTTTGCAGAGTATAATAGAACATCTCTAAAAGCCCCTTCTGATAAAAAACAGCTATGCACAGCATCTGTTTTTCCTTACTCAAAACGGGGTTTTAGAGATGTTCTATAGGCAAATTATGCTGTTTACTGCACTTCTGCATTTTTTGTGCGGACAAGCTTTGATATTTCAGCTTATGACAAGAAGTTTCGGAACAAGCAGATTTTCCCATTTCTGGTTAAGGACTGTGATATGTGTTTTATTGAAATCACGGACGGCATTTTTATTTTTCAGTATTTCCGTATCAGGAAGTGATTTGAGAACGTCTGCGATATCATAAGCAACATCAAAATTTCCTGATTTCAGAGCTGTATTAAGGACGTTGACTGTCTGCACGACAAAACTTGTTTCCTCATTAGGCACTGCACGGAGTATTTTGCTGACTGTTAACGGACAATTATATTTTTGGACAAAATTATTAGTAAATTCGTATGTACTATCACAGCTCCGCATACCCATGAACATTTCTCTTACTGTTGTTACAAGAGCTACATTTTCTTTATTGTTAATGTCAAATGTTAAAATACGTCCTAAATCAATCAAAAAACTCCACATAATATCATTCCTTTACATAGTGAATAAGTTTATCCAGACATAGCTCAAAGCAGCTTCCGTACCATGTTTCTTCAAAGTCGGGAATAGTTGCTTCAATGCAGTCAAAGGTATATTTTACTGCGATATCGAGTGATTTCTGAAGTGATTTTCCGAGTGCTGATGCACCTGTAAATACGCTGGAGAATATATCACCTGTGCCGTGAAAGTGAGAATTGATGTTTTGTCCGAAGCTGCAGCAGAAAACGTCTTTTTGGGAATCGTATGCAACAGCACCTTGTTTTTTATTGTCGTAGTGAACTCCTGTGAGGATAGGGGTTTTACAGCCGAGTTCTGCAAGTTTTACAAGAACACGCTTTACATAGTTTTCGTCGTAGTCATCGGTATACGGAATGCCGAGGAGAAACGATACTTCTGTCATATTGGGGATAATATAGTCTGCTTTTGAGCAGAGTTTCCGCATACCCTCAACGAAATCCTGATTCAGTCCTGCGTAAAGCTGACCTGAATCTCCGAGGACAGGGTCAACAGCTATGAAGTTATCAGGTGTACGGAAATCATCGAAGAAATCAGAAACTATGCTGACCTGTTTGATACTTCCGAGGTAGCCCGTATATATGCCCTGAAATTTAAGTTCCATACTTTTCCAGTGTGCGGCAATAGATGGAATATCGCCTGTGAGGTCACGGAAGGTGTAATTCTCGAAGCCTTTGCCTGTATGCGTGGAGAGGACGGCTGTTGGGATAACAGCAGTTTCGATACCCATAGCTGAAATAATCGGCAGGGCGACTGTTAATGAGCATTTTCCGAAACAGGAAATATCCTGAATAGTAACGATTTTTTTCATATTGCCCTTTCTTTCCTGAAATTATTATTCTGGTACGCCTGACTGGAATCGAACCAGCACACACAGCGTCGGAGGCTGATGCTCTATCCATTGAGCTACAGGCGCATTATCGCTTTGTTTGGTATACAGAATACAGCAAAAAGTGTGATTTCAGGATGCATTTTTAATTCAAAAAAAGAATTATAATATTATTATATCAAAAACTATTGAAATTTGCAAGTGTTTATGGTATAATATTTTCAGATTTTTTTTAGGAGTGAACGTTTTTGAAGGAATATATATACCTTATCGTTGCACAAACAGGTACAAGACCTGCAAGGTTCTTCAAATTCTTTACACGGAAACCGTATAATCATGTTTCACTTTCCGGGGATATTACTTTATCTGAAATGTACAGCTTCTGCCGTACTTACCGTTCTCTGCCGCTTCCTGCAACCTTTAATAAAGAAATAGTAGGGGAGGGAACTCTTGGCAAATTCGGAAACATTCCCTGTGAAATATACAGCATTCCTGTAACCAAAGAACAGAAAGCCGAGTACAATCGTGTTATACGTCACTTTGCTGATAATCGCAACATTTATTCATACAATCTTCTCGGACTTCTTGCAGTTTATCTTAATATCGAGTGGAACAGGAAAAAAAGCTTCGTCTGTTCACAGTTTGTCGCATACACAATGGAAAAAATAGGAATTAAGCTTGAAAAACCATTTTGTCTTTATAAGCCGGATGATTTCCGCAGTTTCCCCGGAACTACCCTCATCTACAGTGGAGAACTCAACAGCTTCTATTACAATATCAAGTCACTTCCTATAGCAAAGAGAAATGAGATATGCCGCTGAACGTATTTCGTCGGGTGCCAGGATATACGCTCCGCAGTAGAATTTGCTTTCCGGCAATAAAGCACGAAGGTCTACGTTTACTGTGTGTTCAAGCATACTTATTGAAGCCGAATCCGGTTTTATAGTCATGCTTGCCGCCACTATCTTTTCTTCACTGAGTTTATTGTAAGAATTTGAATATGAATTTACAAACATCCATAAACCGCCTGTAAACAGCAGATATAGAAATACTGCTGTAAGGGTGGTTTTTCTTTTTTTAAGCATATTATCCTCCGTTTTCAGCCATAGATTTCAGCAGTCCGCCAAGTGATTTTCCGAGAAGCTGTCCTGCAAACTGACTTTGTTCAAGAGTGTTGCCGTGCGAACCTACCTCGATAAGCAGAGAGCCGTTTGTAAGGTCTTGGTTATAACAGCGGTAATCAAAAAGAATCGGACGAGTCAGCCCCGGATAGTCACTTTCAAGCCGTTGCTGGAGAGTGCAGGCAAAATGAAAATTTTCCATATAGTTCGGCATACCCATAGTTCCGTCATCACAGCCTGAGATTATCATTATCTGTGCGGCTTCCTTTCCCTCAACCCTTATGAATGGCTGATAAGCCGAATTTTCGTCTGAAAGAGCGTCCCTGTGGATATCAAGAACTACCTTTATGCTCGGATATTGTTCAAGAATGGGCATTATGGTCGCTCTGCTTCTGTCGTATGCACCGTTATAGGTCGGATGGTCGTGAATATCAGCGGCATGAATCACGCCTATGCCTTGTGCCTCAAGCTCTGCCTGTATGGCATTGCCTACCATAACCATATTCTTTGTTTCGTCGGTGGTACGAAAATTGAAATCCACATCGTATTCGTCCTTGACGTATGGCTCAAAGCTTTCACAGGTGTGTGTGTGATATAGCAGAACCAGCGGTTCGTCAGTTGATTCAATGGTGAAATTCGGCATGAACCAGCTATCGTTGAGCAGAATGCGGTTTGGGATATCGGTTTTGTTGTTTACCTGTCCGCCGTCTGTAAGTGAAAAAAAGCTGTCGCCGATGTATTCTCCGAAGGTAGTTCTTATAAGTTCGCCGCCTCCTGACCATTGCTGCGGATAGGGGACTTCTCCTGCGTTGTCCGAAACCATGTCAAGCGGCGAATCAAGAATCAGAAAGTTTTCACCCTGTTCTATTTCAGGCTTTATTCCGTAGCCGTGAGAAAGGATAAGGCTTCCGCACAAAATGTCGTCGGGACTGCTTAATGTTTCACGGACTTCTTCTGATGTGCATTCAGTTACGATTTTTTCCGAACTGTTTTCGGTTTCTTTTTCAGGTGATATTTTTTTCAGCAAGTCGGTTTTGCCTATCACCACTGCCGCTAAAGATGGCAGTATGATGATGACTGTTTTCATAAAAAATTTGATTTTTCTGCGTTTATGACGTTTCATATCCTCACCTCTGAATATAGGACAACACAGCACAAAGCACTTCTGACGACTTTGTACG
>JAZQND010000070.1:0-21931 GCA_045627145.1 Ruminococcus sp.
GATCAGCTTGTAAAATACTGGGCTGTTCATTCGCTTCAGCCAAAGGGAAGCATTGACTTTATCCACTTCGGCGATTTTAAAATAATCGACCTTACCTATCTTGAAAATGACGGTGCGATATTCGGCAAAATGTCAGGTCAGACGTGGTTTCTCATAGGGTTCACGTCACTGATATTAATTATCGGATTTGTTGTACTCTTTAAGCTGATGAAGCGTTCAAAACTGCTTGATATAGCCATTACCCTGTTTCTGGCAGGAGGTATCGGCAACCTTATTGACAGAATAAGACAGGCTTATGTCGTTGATATGTTTGAGATAAAGCTTTTTACATTTGCAATATTCAATGTGGCTGATATATGCGTTACTATAGCATTTGTACTGCTTCTTATTTATGCTTTGTTTATTGATCCGAAAATTGAAAAGGCTCAGAAATTACAGGTTTCAGGAAACAGCGGAGGGAAGAAGTAATGGCTGAGACCATAACACTGGAAGTCGGCAGAGAAGCTGCAGGAAGCCGTATTGACAAGTTTATTTCGGATAGTATAGCTGAACTGACACGTTCTGCGGTTCAGGTTCTTCTTGAAAAAGAAAAAATAGTTGTAAACGGCAAGGCTGTCAGCAAAAATTACAAACTCCGCTGCGGTGACAACATATCCGCCGAAATTCCTGAACCAGAACCGCTTGACGCTGTTCCTGAAAATATACCGCTTGAAATAGTGTATGAGGACAGTGACCTTCTTGTGGTAAACAAACCAAAGGGAATGGTAGTCCACCCTGCACACGGCAATTATACGGGAACTCTTGTCAATGCACTGCTTTTTCACTGCGGTGACAGTCTTTCGGGAATAAATGGAGTTATCCGACCGGGAATTGTCCACAGGATAGACAAAAATACAAGCGGACTTCTCATTGTTGCCAAAAATGATGCCTCACATCTTCACCTTGCGGAGCAAATAAAGGCACATAGTTTTACCCGTGAGTATGAGGCGGTTGCATCAGGATATTTCAAGGAAACCGAGGGAACTGTTGATGCTCCTATCGGCAGACATAAGACAGACCGCAAAAAAATGTGCGTAACTTCAGAAAATTCCAGAAATGCAGTTACACATTACAGTGTATTAAAGCAGTACGGCGGATATGCTCATGTACGTCTGCGGCTTGAAACAGGAAGAACTCACCAGATAAGGGTTCATCTTTCGTATATCGGACATCCTGTGCTTGGCGATGATGTTTACGGAAAGCCATATAAGGGAATTGACGGGCAGTGTCTTCATGCAAGGAAAATCGGATTTATCCATCCGTCAACAGGCGAGTATATGGAGTTTACAAGTGAACTTCCTGACTATTTTAAATCAGTTTTAAACAAATTGGAAAAGATGTGATATTTTGTTTGAAGATATATCAAAAGTTATACTTTTCAGTGATATGGCCGGTACTCTGCTGACTTCCGACAAGAAAATAAACAGCGGTGACCTTGATGCAATAAGACGTTTCACAAAGCTTGGAGGAAGATTTACGGTTGCAACAGGACGTACCATTCAGACTTTTGAACAATACCGCAATGCTCTTGAACTGAAATACCCCGTTATTCTTTATAATGGTGCTTTGATCTACGATTACGAAACCAAAGAAACTTTATATATGAATCCGCTGCCTGAAAATGCAAAGGATGTGGCAATGGAAATTCTTGATTCCATGCCCGAAGCGGGAGGCGAGGTTTTAAGACCTGACGGTACTTATGTTTTCAGAAATAATGATTACGAACAGCTTCATACAGACCTTTGCGGAATCAATCCGGAATATGCTGAACTGAAGGATATAGACAGCCGTGACTGGCTGAAAGTCCTGTTCGCTATGGCACCTGAAGAAATTCCTCACATGGAACTTCTTGTTCACCAGAACGGTTATGATTCCATAGATTTTGTGAAGTCGGCAAATATATTTTACGAAATGCTTACACATGGAGTAAGCAAGGGTTCAGCATTACAGGAATACCGTAAGCTTGACGGCATGGACGGATTTACCTTTATTGCTATTGGTGATTTTGACAACGATATTGAAATGATAGAATCTGCTGATTTAGGAGTATGTCCTTCAAATGCCGAAGATTCGGTAAAAGAAAAGGCAGGTCTGGTTCTTTCAAAAAGCTGCGACGAATGTGCTGTGGCTGAACTTATAGATTTTATAATCAAAAAATGCATAGATTTTGAAAAGAAGTAAGCAACAAATGCATTGCAATTATTCAAAAATTGCGGTAAAATAAAGGCGGTGCAGCATTACCGCCAAAAGGTGGGGAGTATATGGAAATTCAGCGTGGAATGAGAGATAAACTCTCAAAGTATATGAATGTGTCCGAACCTGTTGAGGTAGTCATGGAAATTAACGGAAACAGTGAATACGATTTCAGTTGTTTCGGTGTTGACAATTCGGGAAAACTTTCGGACGACAGATACATGGTATTTTATAATCAGACAGTTTCGCCAAACGGAGAAGTAACTTATTCTCCCAAAGGCAATGGTGCAGTATTCACTATAAAGCCTGATATGCTGCCCGCAGCTGTCAATAAGCTTGTGTTTACCGTCAGCATTGACGGAAACGGTACTATGGGCGAGATAGCAAGCCATACCGTAACCATCGGCAATGTGGGAATGCCTGTTGTTAGAATGGGACTTTCAGGAAGCGATTTCAGCGGTGAAAAAGCTATAATCTCAATTGAGATATACCGCAAGGACGAATGGAGATTCTCTGCCTCTGCCTCAGGCTTTAACGGCGGTATCAAAGACCTTCTCCACTATTTCGGCGGAGAAGAAGCAGATGAACCCGTATCTCAGCCTGTTCAGCCGCAGCCGATGTATGAAATGCCGGAACTTTCACCTGTAAAGCCCGAAAATAGTGCAGAAAATTCGCCTGTAAAGATTTCTCTTGAAAAAAAGCTTTCAGCCGCACCTGCACTCGTTTCACTTGCAAAGCCTATTGCTGTTCAGCTTGAAAAGAAAAAGCTTGCAAACTGCATTGCAAGAGTAGCACTTGTCATGGATATGACAGGTTCTATGTGGAACTGCTATAAATCGGGTGAGGTTCAGGAGGTAGTAAACAAGATACTGCCCCTTGCTGTTCAGTTTGATGACGACGGCGAACTTGATTACTGGTATTATGCAGACCAGTTTGAACGCAGAGAACCGGTTACAATTTCAAATTACCGCAGTGCTGTTCCGGAAAACTGGAAAGCTATAATGTCAACTCTCGGCGGAATAAACAATGAGCCGAATGTAATAAGTGACGTTATCAATAATTATCAGGGTTCACAGCTTCCTGTTTATGTAATATTTATTTCCGATGGCGGTGCAGCACATCCTAAGGAAATTGAAAAATTAATAGTGCAGTCAGCAGATATGCCTGTTTTCTGGCAGTTTGTCGGACTTGACGGCGAAAATTACGGTATACTTGAAAAACTTGATAATCTTAAAGGCAGACCTGTTGATAATACCGGATTTTTTGCAATAGATGATTTCAGAAGTATTTCTGATGATGTACTTTATGACCGTTTGCTGAATGACTTTTCAAAATGGATAGTTGAGGCAAAACGGCTTGGCATAGTAAGGTGAGGTGACTGAATTATGGAAATGGAATTTCAGCGTGGACTTCGTGATAAAATTTCCAATCACATGGATATATCTGAACCAATTGAGGTAGTTATGCAGATTGCAGGTGACTGCAAGTTTAATTTCTGCTGCTTTGGTGTTGACAGTAATGAAAAAATCACAGACCTGAATTATATTTTGTTCAGCGGTCATAAAAGGTCACCAAACGGCGAGATAACATATTCCTGTGAAAATAACAGGGCAGTTTTTACAATATTTCCCGAAAAACTTCCACAGTCAGTTTATAAGGTAGTATTTTCACTTAATATTGAAGGAAACGGCATGATGAACGGTATTGACTGCTTTTATGTCGGAATCGGAAATTCGGGCAAGGAAGCACTGTCAACCGATTTTACTGCAAGAGATTTCAGAAGCGAAAAGGCACTTGAGGTAGTTTCAATATACCGTAAGGAAGAATGGAGATTTTCAGTACCTGCAACAGGCTTCAACAGAGGTCTTGAATATCTTCTCAAGCATTACGGCGGTACAATGGAAATGTTTGACGAGATTGCTGAGGCTTCACAGAATGAAATTGAGAATGTGCCAGAAATAGAAGAAGTACCGTCAGTACCGACGATAGACGAGGCAGACTTTGAGAAGGAAGAAACTCCTGTACCGACGATAGACGAGGCAGACTTTGAGAAGGAAGAACCTCCTGTACCGACGATAGACGAGGCAGACTTTGAGAAGGAAGAAACTCCTGTACCGTTAATAGACGAGGCAGCTTTTGAAGATAAGCGAGAGATTCCGCCTGTGCAGACGATAAGTGCGGATGCTTTTGAGGAGACTCCCGTAATTTCAAAATTTGAGGGCGATACCTCTGAAGATACACCGTTCGGCAGCTTTTTCGATACAGAATCCGTAAGTGAACTTCCTCCTGTTCAAACTATTGAACTTGAAGAAGATGACGCTGAATCATTATCAATTCCTGAACAAACGGCTGAAATACAGCCCGCTGAACAAACAGATTCAGCGGAATGGATATTTGATGCAGATGATGCAGAACCTGAAAAAAAGACCGTTGACGAAGATGCTGATGTTAAACGTATTCCGCCGAAACCACAGCCGATTACTAATGGCAAGCCTATGAATGTTCAGGATTTTGCTGCAATTTCTGCTCCTATAAGAGCAAAGCTTGAAGGCAAAAATCTTGAAAACTGTGTTGCGAGAGTTGCACTTGTTATGGATATGACCGGTTCTATGCGACGTACTTATGCTTCCGGAGTGACACAGGACGTTATCAACAAGATACTTCCTCTTGCCCTTCAGTTTGATGATGACGGACAGCTTGATTTCTGGTTCTATGCCAATGATTATGTTCGCAGACCTTCAATCGGTCTGGAAAATTACCAGTTTGCTGTTTCACAGAACTGGGAAGATATTATGAACAGTCTCGGAATTGTAAATAACGAACCTGCCGTAATGGAGGACGTTATCAGAAATTTCGTTCAGACTGAACTTCCTGTTTACGTTATATTCGTAACGGACGGCGGTGCTGTTTACTCAAGAAGAATTGCCGAACTTCTCAGAGAATCTTCAAATCAGCCGATTTTCTGGCAGTTTGTCGGAATAAACGGCAGCGATTACAATGTTTTTGAAAACCTTGATTTGATAACTGACAGATTCGTCAATAATGCGGCATTCTTTGCATTTGACGATTTCAGACGAGTTCCTGATGATTTCCTTTATGAACGTCTGTTAAGTGAATTTTCAGTATGGTATAAGGAAATACAGAAGCTTGGAATGATTTAATAAGATACGGCTTTAGTGCCGTTAATAATAAAAGCTGACGCTTTGCTAAAAATGGCAAAGCAGAGGCTATAAAAATAAATGGAGGCTATTATGGACGCAAACATCAAAAAGGATCTGCAAAAGATTGCCTGCAAGGTAAGAATGGGCGTTATTGAGGGTACTTATAACGCTAAATCAGGACATCCGGGCGGTTCACTTTCTATAAGTGACACATTAACATACCTTTACTTCAACAAAATGAATGTTGATGCAAAGAACCCTGATGATCCGGACAGAGATCGTTTCGTACTTTCAAAAGGTCACACAGCACCTGCACTTTATTCTGTTCTCGCACAGAAAGGCTATTTTTCAGTTGAAGAACTGAAATCTCTCCGTCATATCGGTGCATTGCTTCAGGGACATCCGTGTATTCATATTCCGGGTGTTGATATGTCAAGCGGTTCACTCGGACAGGGTATCTCAGCAGCCTGCGGTATGGCTCTTGCAGGAAAGATAGACGGTAAGTCCTATAATGTTTATACAGTTCTCGGTGACGGCGAAATAGAAGAAGGACAGGTTTGGGAGGCTGCTATGTTTGCAGCACATTATGGTCTTGGCAACCTCGTTGCTGTTGTTGATAACAACGGACTTCAGATAGACGGAAAAATTACAGAGGTATGCTCACCGGAGCCTATTACAGATAAATTTGCAGCTTTCGGCTGGCACGTTATCACTATGGACGCTCACGATTTTGATGATATCGACCGTGCATTCACAGAGGCTTCTACAATTACAGACAAGCCTGTTGCAATTATTCAGAAGTCTGTAAAGGGCAAGGGCGTTTCATTCATGGAAAATCAGGTTAGCTGGCATGGTACTGCTCCTAACAAGGAACAGTATGACCAGGCAATGTCAGAACTTAATGCACAGTTAAAGGAATTGGAGGACTAATACAATGGCAGATGTTATCAAAAAGGCTACCAGAGAAAGCTACGGTGAGGCTTTAAAAGAACTCGCTGATGAAAACAAGGATTTAGTTGTCCTCGATGCAGACCTTGCTGCCGCAACCAAGACAGGCATTTTCAAGAAGGCATATCCGGACCGTTTCTTTGACTGCGGTATCGCAGAAGCAAACATGATGGGTGTTGCCGCAGGTCTTGCTGCAACAGGAAAGATTCCTTTCGCAAGTACATTTGCAATGTTCGCTTCAGGCAGAGCATTTGAAATTGTAAGAAACTCAATCGGCTATCCACATCTCAATGTAAAGATAGGTGCAACTCATGCAGGCATTTCTGTAGGTGAGGACGGTGCAACACATCAGTGCAACGAAGATATCGCACTTATGAGAACTATCCCCGGCATGACAATTATCAATCCTTGTGATGACGTTGAAGCCCGTGCAGCAGTTAAGGCAGCTCTCGATTTCAACGGCCCTGTTTATATGAGATTCGGCAGACTTGCAGTTCCTGTTATCAACGATAAGGAAACTTATAAGTTTGAAATCGGCAAGGGTGTTGTTATGAAGGACGGCAGTGATGTTACTATCGTAGCTACCGGTCTTATGGTTAACGAAGCAGTTGAAGCTGCAAAAACACTTGAAGCAGAGGGAATTTCAGCAAGAGTTGTAAATATCCACACTATCAAGCCTCTTGATAAGGAGCTTATCTGCAAGTGTGCAAAGGAAACAGGAGTTATCGTAACAGCAGAAGAACACAGCATTATCGGCGGACTTGGTTCAGCAGTAGCCGAGGCAGTAACAGAATGCTGTCCTGTACCTGTAGTAAAGATAGGTGTGAATGATGAATTCGGTCATTCAGGTCCTGCTGTTGAACTTCTCAAGGAATTCGGACTTTCAGCAGAAAACATTGTAAACAAAGTTAAAGAAGCTGTTAAGCTGAGGTAATTATGATAGACTACAGGTTAAGACTTAAAAAGCCCCAAACCGGAATGATATCATTTATGGCAATTGTTTTTGTTGTTGCAAGTGTTGTAATTTTCGGTATATTTATGAAAGATGATATCGGCAAGAAAATAGAAGCAGAAGGTATATCTGTTACAGCAGATGTTGTCGGCAGAGAAAGAATTGTTCGCCGTGAAGTATATACAGTAAGATATCAAGCTGAAAGCGGCGAATATATTGATGCCGAACTGGTAGCCAGAAGTTTTCCGCCGGCAGTCGGTTCAAAAATAACAGGTTATGTGCTTCCTGATGAACCCAATAAGTTCTATTCAGAAAAAAGCAAAGGTCTTGTTGCCGCAGTTTGTGCATTGACCGGTATTATGCTTATCGTTGGTGTATGGCTTATTTTTGTTTCAATAAAAAGAAGCAAGGATTATAAGCTGCTTATGCGAAACGGTATAAGCTGCGACGGAAAAGTCGGAAGCGTTGAAACTATTAAGGGCGATAGCCGTTCTTCAACTTATTACCTTGTTCACTTTGAATACGCTGATGAAAACGGCAATATTCATGAGGGCAAATCAAATGTTGATTTAAGACCGCCTCAATACGGTGATATATGTCCTGTGGTTTACGCTAAAAAATCAAACGGAAAATACATTGCAGAAATTGCAAAATAACGTTGTATAAAACAGTATTGCACAGTCTGAAAACTGTGTGATGCTGTTTTTTTCAGCATATATCAGGAACAAATATTCGATAAAACAAAAAATTAACAAAAGGTCTTTATTTTTACAGCATAATGTGGTATAATAAAAGATGACATAATATGCTGTTATGTTTACGCATAAAAACATTAATGGAGGTTTTATAATATGAGAGCAGTTGTAACTGTAATTGGTAAGGATACCGTTGGTATTCTTCATAAGGTAAGCGGAATATGTGCCGAATTTAATGTAAACGTTATCGAGGTAACTCAAAGTGTTCTTCAGGATATGTTTGCTATGATTATGCTGGTTGATATTACCGATATCAATAAGGACTTTGCTGAACTTGTTGACCGTATGGATAACCTCGGAAGTGAACTTGGACTTTCAATACATACCATGCATGAAGATATCTTTAATTCCATGCATACAATATAAGTGAAAGGAAGTCCGTTAATGCTTAACGTATATAATATACTTGAAACTATAAGAATGATACAGGACGAGTGTCTTGATATAAGAACTATTACTATGGGTATTTCTCTGCTTGACTGTATCGACACCGACATAGACAAGGCTTGTGAGAAGGTTTATAATAAAATTGTATCAAGAGCCAAAAATCTTGTGCCTGTCGGACAGCAGATAGAAAAAGAATACGGTATTCCGATAATAAATAAGAGAATTTCCGTAACTCCTATAGCAATGCTTGCAGCAGCCTGTCCAAATGATAATCCCGTAAAGTTTGCAAAAACACTCCAGAAAGCCGCTGATACCTGCGGAGTAAACTTTATAGGCGGCTATTCCGCACTTGTACATAAAGGCTTCAGTGCAGGTGATATGGCACTTATAAAGTCTATTCCGGAAGCTCTTGATGTTACACAGAATATCTGTTCATCAGTAAATATCGGTTCAACCAAATCTGGTATCAACATGGATGCTGTAAAGCTTATGGGACAGATTGTCAAGGAATCAGCCGAGAGAACCGCAGACCGTGACTGTATCGGCCCTGCAAAACTGGTAGTATTCTGCAATGCTGTTGAGGATAATCCGTTTATGGCGGGAGCATTTCACGGTGTTGGTGAGCCGGACTGTGAAATACACGTTGGTGTATCAGGTCCGGGAGTTGTCCGTGCGGCACTTACAAAATATCCTGACGCTTCAATAAACGAAATCGCAGACGTTATCAAGAAAACTGCATTCAAAATTACAAGAATGGGACAGCTTGTCGGTGCAAGAGCCTCAGAGCTTCTTGGAGTGCCATTTGGAATAGTTGACCTTTCACTTGCTCCTACTCCTGCAATCGGTGACAGTGTGGCACATATCCTTGAGGAAATGGGACTTGAAATGTGTGGTACTCACGGAACTACAGCTTGTCTTGCAATGCTTAATGACGCAGTAAAGAAGGGCGGAGTTATGGCATCTTCAACTGTAGGCGGACTTTCAGGTGCATTTATACCTGTTTCAGAAGATGCAGGAATGATAGATGCGGCTGTTGCAGGTGTATTGAGTCTTGAAAAGCTTGAAGCCATGACTGCTGTATGTTCTGTCGGACTTGACATGATAGTAGTTCCTGGCGAAATATCACCTGAAACCATATCGGCTATAATAGCAGATGAAGCCGCAATAGGAATGGTAAATTCCAAAACCACAGCGGTAAGACTTATCCCCGCAATAGGCAAAAAAGAGGGTGAAACCCTCGAATTTGGCGGACTTCTTGGAAGCGGCCCTGTTATGCCTGTAAGAGAAAAGTCACCTGCCAAGTTTATAAATCGTGGCGGAAGAATACCTGCACCTATGCAGAGTTTGAAAAACTGATATAAAACCGTACAAAGCAGAAAACTCGGCTTTGTACGGTTTTTCATGTAAGAAGGTGAAATATGAATATATCTGAAATAGCCGAATTATTCGGTATAAAAATTACGTCGGCTGAAAAAATCAAAAGCGGACATATCAATCAGACCTGTCTGGTTACAGCGGATAATGGAGAACGTTATATTTTGCAGTCCATTAACAGTCAGGTTTTTCGCAGACCTGAAACCATAATGGCAAATATTGCATTGGCTGAAAAAGCATTTTCTGTATCAGAAACCGGAATGGTAAAATTGCCGCATTATCTTACGGCTGACGATAAGAATTATGCGGCGGCAGACGGGAAAATATGGCGGATTTACAGCTTTGCAGAAAGCAAAAGCAATGAAAAAAACCTCTATTTTACGGGACTTTCATTCGGTACTTTTATCAGGCTTATGAGTGGAGTAAAGCTTGCTGAAGAACCTGCAATAGACAATTTCCACAGCTACCGGACTTACCTTGCAAGGCTTGAAAAAATGACAGACAGCGTTGAAATGGTCAGATATAGAAAACTTGGAAATCTTCTTGAGAGTGTTTTTACAGATAATGCGTGCAGACGTGTGATACACGGAGATGCCAAAACTGCAAATGTTATAATTGGCGATTACTGTACGATTATTGACCTTGATACAATTATGAACGGTTATGCCGCTATTGATTACGGGGATATGGTTCGTTCAGTCTGCGGCATGAAACCGGACATGAATGCCGTTTCAGAGCTTACAAAAGGCTATGCTGATGGGCTTGAAGGACTTCTTTCTTCTGCTGAAATAGCAACGCTTTACTACGGTATACTTTGGGTTACAGGTGAACTTGCGATTCGATACATGACTGACTACATAAGCAAAGAAGGCTATTTTAAAGGGAAAACACCACTTGAATGCTATAACAGGGCAGTTGAGCTGAATGTTTTTCTTGATGAGCTTATGGAACATGAGAAAACACTGAATGAACTTATTAAAGACATTTTCTGACACACTATTTTTCCAAATTCTTTTATAGATTGTCACAGAATTAACATAACGTACAGTTATAATATATTTCAGAAACGGTAATTAATGATATCCGGATACTTCATATAAACCACCCTAAAAAGTCGAAAAATGCCCGAATTTCTTCGGGCATTTTTCGTTGTATAAAGCAAAATATAATATCGCAATTATTATTTTTCTGGAAGTGAAGGGATAAGTTTAAGCAGATATTTCTGAATTGCAAGAGCGTCGAGGTTAGTGATGCCGTTTCCGCCGCCTGCACAGTCAGCATTAATGATACCCTGTGCGGTGATGTGAGTAGGATCGGAACCTGTCACGCCGAATTTTGAAGGATTTGCAATTGACTGCATAATGAGTACAACATCAGCAAGGTTTATCTCGTCATCACAGTTTGCATCACCGTAAACGGAACGTGTATCAGATGTTTTGGGCTTTGTTGTAGTGGTTGTAGTAACAGGTTTGGTAGTAGTAGTTGTTGCTATTTTTTTAGTAGTTGTAGTAGTAGGCTTGGTAGTTGTAGTAGTAGTTTTTGTAGTGGTGGTAGTTGTAGTTTTTGGTTTGGTAGTAGTTGAGGAAGATGTTGGAGGTTTATTTCCCTTTGTGCCGCCGTCGAGGTTGCTTCCTTCAGAAGCAGCATAGTTTGAATAGTATTCACTAAGTGAAAGACCATTGCTGCCGAGAGCAGTCTGGTGGTCAAGACCGATGTATTTGCCGGAAGAACTTGTCTGCCAGAGTGATTCTTCAAACAGACTGTATTTAGCTTTATCCCATGTTTTGAAATCATAGCCGAGAAGTCCGCCTGTATCACCTGAGTTAGGATTAAGACACCAGAATGTGTGGTTGATGTGGTGTTTTATCATATAGTCACGGAGAAGCTCCATCCATTTTTGGTTTTCAGCTCCGTCCATAAATCCGCCCCATTCACCGATGAGAAGCGGAGCTATATCCTGTTCATTGACATAAGCCCATGTATCATACCAGTAATCGTCAAGGAGAGTTTGTTCTGTGAAGTCCTTATCGAACCAAGTCTGAGCGTAAACTGACGGACCGTAGTCGTGAGGAGAATAAACTATCTGACTTGTACCTGCCTTTGGTGAAACAGGATGTTCCTTAACGCCTCTGAGGTTTCCGCCCCACCATGCACCGTACCACGGAGACTGGTCTGCGGGAGCGTTGAAGATATCAGGTGTATCCCAGTCCTGTTTCGGATACTGTTCAATGCCTTCTATCATAATAAGAGCGTGAGGATTAACGGCGAGGATAGAATCTGCACACTGTTCAGCGGCATATTTCCAGTTGTTTTCGTCCTTGGAATCGTCCCATTTGGCAATATCCGAAGGACAGCTTGTACCGCTGTAGCCACGTTTCCCGTGAGGCTCATTTTTGAGGTCATAGCCGATAAGTGTATCGTCATTTGCATATTTTTTAGCAAGCCATGTAAGGGATTCTATCCAGACATCAGTTGAAACGCCGGCTTTACCGTACCAGAGTTCATAGTTATGACCTGAATTATTTTCGTCAGGGCTGTGGATATCAACGAAAGCCTTGATGCCGTATTTTTTGCATTTCTGCATGATAACGTCAAAAATCTCCATGCTGTTTTTGAGGGTTTTGCCGTCAGCCTCAACGAAGTCCTTGTTGATGTTTACGAAATATCCTGCGGGAGTAACAGAGCCGTCCTCACCGATTTCATCAACAGGAGGATTGTAGCCTGCCTGAACGGAGTTTGCAGCGTCTGGTTTACCGTTCATCCAAGTAACAAGAAGTTCAGATGAGATAGGGAAGCGGATAACATTTATACCGTGTTCGGCAACACCTGAAAGAAATTCATCAACGTCGCAGGCATAAAGACCGTGGGCACAGTTTTCTGTACAATTGAATCCGAACCAGTTAGCACCTGTCAGCCATACTTCATTGCCGTTTTCGTCGTAAAGACGGCTTCCGACAGCGTGAAGCCAGTCGTCATTGCAGTCATCAGCGGCGGCTGCAATGAATGGAACGGTATTATTCAAGCTGTCAGAAAATGAAAGAGCTGAACCTGTTACAGTAATGATACCTGCCGCAGCTAAAGCGGACAGGGTTTTTAATTTATTTGGCATAATTTTAATATCCTCTTTTCTGTAAAGTAGATACAAATAGGTATTTATATTTCAGGTGTGCCGTTTCCGACACACCTGAGATAGATTATCAATGTTTTTTCACAGAGAAATCTGAGGTGTATTTTTAGCAGACTATGCTTAAAAATCCACATTTATTCTCCATGCAAAGAAGTTTTTAGTTTTCGGGAAGTGCAGGTATGAGCTTGAGGAGGTACTTCTGAATAGCAAGGGCATCGAGGTTTGTGATACCGTTGCCTCTGTCTGAACAGTCAGCGTTTTTAGTGCCCTGTTCAGTAATGTGTGATGCTTCAGAACCCTTTATACCAAATCTTGAAGGACTTGCGATAGACTGCATGATAAGAACAACGTCAGCGAGGTTTACTTCGCCGTCGCAGTTAGCATCACCGACATTCTCCGAATCAGTTGGTCTTTCCGGAGTAGTACCGATGTAAGCACCGTTTTCGTAGCATTCTTTACATACAGTAACACCTACAGGACCTGTGATAGACTCTGAAACAGGAACTATCTTGTGACAGTGTTCGCATTCAACAGTTTCTTCCTGTGGAGTAACTATTGTAGTTGTAGTAGTGATTTCAGGCGTTTCAGTTGTAGTGGTTG
Source organism: Ruminococcus sp. (assembly GCA_045627145.1). Lineage (GTDB taxonomy): Bacteria > Bacillota > Clostridia > Oscillospirales > Ruminococcaceae > Ruminococcus. Next base: position 13,537 of record JAZQND010000070.1, read on the forward strand.
TAGTTGAAGTAGTTGAAGTTGTAGTAGTTGTTGAAGTTGTAGTTGTGGAAGTAGTAGTTGAAGTTGTTGTGGTGGTTGAAGTTGTTGTGGTGGTTGAAGTTGTAGTTGTGGAAGTTGTTGTAGTTGTTGTCGTAGTAGTATCAGTAACAGGATCACCTGAAACAGGCTGACCGCTTGAAGTTTTACCGCCGTCGAGGTTGCTTCCTTCGGATGAAGCATACTTTGAATAGAAATCGTTAAGTGAGATACCGTTCTTACCGAGTGCTACCTGATGGTCAAGACCGATATATTTACCACTCTTGGTCTGCCAGAGAGCTTCTTCAAAGAGTTCGTATTTAGGTTCATTCCATTTGATGGTTGTACCTGAACCTTGCTGGAATCCGAGGTCGTCCCAGAGTCCGCCGGTATCACCTGAGTTTGTATTCAGACACCAGAATGTATGGTTGATGTGGTGATTGATCATGTAGTCACGGAGGAGAGTCATCCATTTCTGGTTAGACTTGCCGTCCATGTGTCCGCCCCATTCACCGATAAGTTCAGGAGCGATATCTTCAGCATTTATGTAAGCCCATGTGTCATACCAGTAATCGTCAAGGAGAGTTTTTTCTGTGAAGTCCTTATCGAACCATGTCTGAGCATAAACTGACGGACCGTAATCGTGAGGTGAATAAACTATCTGGCTTGTTCCGTGTTCGGGCTTGATAGGATATTCTCTTGCACCACGGAAGTTTCCGCCCCACCATGCACCGATATAAGGAGAAGGAATGTCGCCTTCGTGCATAACAACACGGTCAGGCATACCCCAGTAGTCGCCCTCCTTAGCACCACTCATTGACTGTTCAACACCTTCGATGAGGATAAGAGCGTGAGGGTTAACTTCAAGGATAGCGTCTGCACATTTTGTAGCGGCATAAGCCCAGTTATTTTCGTCTGTAGAGCCGTCCCACTTTGCAGCCGCAGAACCTTCAGGACCTTTGCCGTGAGGCTCATTTTTGAGGTCATAAGCGAGGAGAGTATCATCATTCTTATACTTGTCAGCGAGCCATACGAGAGAATCAATCCAGTCCTGAGTTGTTACAACGCCGCAGGTCTTACCTTTCATGCCGTACCAGAGGTTGTAGTTATGACCTGAGTTGTCAGTATGCGGGCTGTGGATATCAATGAAAGCCTTGATGCCGTATTTTTTGCACTTGCTCATGAGAATGTCGAATATCTCCATAGAGTTTTTCTTTGTACCGTCCTCATTAACGCAGTCAGCGTTGATAGTAAATGCAGGATCATTGTTTGCAGAGAAGCTTTCAACAGGGTTTGGCTTACCGTTCATCCATGAAAGGATAAGTTCTGTGGAAATAGGAAAACGAATAATGTTTATGCCACGGTCAGCGATTTCTTTAAGAACGTCGTCCATATCGGCACTCCAGAGGTAGTGAGGAACGGCTTCATTACAGTTAAGACCGAACCAGTTAGCACCTGTGAGCCAGACTTCATTGCCGTTCATATCGTAGATACGGCTTCCTTCGCAGTGGAGCCAGTCGTCGTTGTTGGTATCAACGGCATTGGCAGGAATACTTGTTGTCAGCGGCAAAGACGGAGCCATTGCGGATACTGACATAGCTGCGGCTGAAAGAAAAGCAGCGGCAGTTTTAATAAATTTCTTCATTGTTATTACCCCTCTCAAATCGGCACAGAATATTAGACGATGGAACACAAAAAAATGTATATGAAAAAGCAGATGTTTTTTTGTCACACTGTACAGATGTTTTGGAATATGCAACAATCCGCATAAAATATTTCTGTACAATATGCTTAATATTTTTTACATATTTCAGATACAAAGATTTTGTGAAACAGAGTCTTAATTTCCGCTTTAAGATGAACAGCAGAAATATGCCGATATTTCAAGTATATTGTACCATTTTGACACGAAAAAGTCAATAGTTTTTTAGGCATTTTAAGCTGTCATAAGGGTAACAGGCACTGTGCAGGGGGTAAGTGGCAAAAAAATCTTAAAAAGTATAGCAATAATATAAGAGATGTGGTATAATGTATTTTGAACTGCTTTGTACATGATTTGTGCGGCGGTTCATGCTTGAAAGGAAGTGCAGAAAAATGAATCTTATTGATTGTCACACACATACGCAGTATTCGGTCGATTCTGAAGCTGATATTATCTGCTGTATAGAACGAGCGAAAGAACTCGGTCTTGCCGCCTATGCGATTACCGACCACTGTGAGTGCAATGCGTGGTATCCTGAAGATTTCTATAAGGAAAACAAGCCCGATAAGGTTGACCATTTCAATTACAGGGCTGATTTTCTGGGTTCTGTGGCGGCTGTCACTGAACTGAAGGAAAAATATGCAGGAAAGCTTAACCTGATATGCGGAGTTGAACTCGGACAAATGGCTCACGACAGGGAAGCGGCGGATACAGCACTTTCTGATGAACGTCTTGATTTTGTAATAGGTTCGGTTCATCAGGTCATGAACGAAAAAGACTTCTATTACATTGATTACCTGAATATGCAGGAAAATGAGATATACGAACTTCTTGAACGTTATTTCAGGGAAATCTACGATGTCTGCAAAGACGGAAAGGCTGACGTTATCGGACATATTACATACTGTCTGAGATATATGAAGCAAAGACACGGTATATGCCCTGATATAAGCCGGTTTGATGAGATAATTGCCGAATCCTTCCGTGAACTTGTAAAGCACGGCAAGGGCATAGAGATAAATACATCGGGTTTAAGACAGGGCTTCGGAGATACTTTCCCCGATATGAAATATCTGAAAATGTTCCGTGAACTTGGCGGTGAAGTGCTGTCTATCGGTTCTGATGCCCATGTTCCGGAGGATATCGGGAAAAATATATCGGATGCGGAAGAAATGGCAAAAGCCGCAGGTTTCAGCCGTGTCTGCTATTTCAGAAAAAGACAGCCGATTTTTATAAATATAGACTGAGAGGATAATGTTTATGAGAAATGAAATTATCAGAATTTTACAGCAGAATGCGAGAGTTTCGGATACAGCTCTCGGTGAGATGCTCGGAATTTCCGCAGAGGAAGCTGCTGCTGAGATAAAAAAGCTTGAGGATGACGGCGTTATAAGAGGCTACAGTGTTATTCTTGATGACGAAAAATTCGATAAGTCCACAGTTTACGCAACCATTGAATTAAAGGTAACTCCACAGCGTGATATCGGTTTTGACGAAATTGCCAAGACTATAATGATGTATGACGAGGTTGACAGCGTAAGTCTTATGTCAGGGGCATACGACCTTGCTGTTGAGGTGAAGGGAACAAACCTGAAAGACGTTGCACTCTTTGTTTCGGAAAGACTTTCAACTATTGACGGCGTTCTTTCTACTGCTACACACTTCATTCTGAAAAAATATAAGGAAAAAGGTATCTTTATTGATGATGAAGCTCCTGATGAAAGAGGCTGGTGTTAACGTGATAGATTATGATAAGATACTTTCAAAAAAAGTTAAGGAGATAAAGCCTTCGGGTATACGAAAATTTTTTGATATCGCAGGAACTATGGACGATGTTATTTCTCTCGGTGTCGGTGAACCTGATTTCAATACGCCGTGGGTAATAAGAAAAGCGGCTATACAGGTTCTTGAAAGAAAACATATAATCTATGGCCCGAATAAGGGTGTTCTTCCGCTTAGAAAGGCTGTAAGTGAGCGTATTTGCAAAAAACATGACGTTTCATATAATCCTGAAAAGGAACTGATAGTTACTGTCGGCGGTTCTGAGGCTATTGACCTTGCAATAAGAGGGCTTGTTGATGAGGGGGACGAGGTTCTTGTGGTTGAACCGTGCTTTGTCTGCTATGCACCGCTTGTTGAACTTGCAGGCGGAGTTGCTGTTCCTGTTCCGACAAGAATTGAAAATAACTTTAAGCTTACAGTTGAAGACTTCAAAGACAAAGTAACCGAACGGACAAAGCTCCTTATACTGCCGTTCCCGAATAATCCGACGGGGGCTGTAATGACAAGGGAAGACCTTGAGCCTATTGCAGAATTTCTGCGTGAAACAGATATAATGGTTCTGACCGACGAAATATATTCCGAACTTACTTACGGCAGAAAGCATTTCTCAATTATTGAACTTGACGGAATGCGTGAGCGTACCATTTATGTAAACGGTTTTTCAAAGGCCTATGCCATGACGGGCTGGAGACTGGGCTATCTTGCCGCACCTGAACCTATCGTCAGTCAGATAGCCAAAATACATCAGTACGGAATAATGTGCAGTCCGTATATCAGTCAGAATGCGGCAGTTGAAGCACTTACGTCATGTGACGCAGAGGTTGCGAAAATGGTTGACGAATACAATATCCGCAGACGTTATCTTGTAAATGAGTTCAACCGTCTTGGGCTGACCTGTTTCAACCCTGAAGGTGCATTTTACGTTTTCCCGTGTGTAAAAAGTACGGGTTTGAGCAGTGATGAATTTTGCGAAAGACTTCTCTATGAGGGGAAGGTTGCGGCAGTTCCGGGTACTGCATTTGGTGAAAGCGGCGAGGGCTATATGCGAATTTCCTATGCATACTCACTGAAACACCTCATGGAAGCAGTCAGAAGAATTGAGATATTCCTGAAAAAACTGGAGGCTGAAAAAAATGAGGGTTAAGACAGCGGCAAAAATCAATCTCGGACTTGACGTAACAGGCAGACTTGATAACGGTTATCACACTATAGAAAGCGTTTTTCAGACCGTTGGGCTTTATGATGAGATAGAAGTTGAACTTTCGGACGTTGTCAGTATTGAATGTGAACTTCCTGAAAGCTTTGAAAAATCAGATCCGATACCTTGCGATGAACGAAATATCGCATACAAGGCGGCAAAACGCTTCTTTGAGGTCTTGGAAACCGACGGCGGATGCAGGATACACATAAAGAAGGGTATCCCATCACAGGCAGGAATGGGCGGCGGAAGCACAGATGCAGCAGCGGTGATATACTGTCTGAACAAGCTGACAGGAGAAAAGCTGAGTCTTTCGGAACTTGCGGAAACAGGTGCGAAGATAGGGGCAGACGTTCCGTTTTTCTTTACAGGCGGAACAGCCTATGTCAGCGGTATCGGTGAAAAAATCGAGCCTATAGCTGACTATTCGGGACGCAGACTGGTCATAGCGAAGGGAACACAGGGAGTTTCAACTGCCGAGGCATACAGTGCTGTAGATTCTTTGATATCGCCGGTTCACCCGACAGTTGATGAACTGGTAAAAGCGATAAACGGTGAACCTGATGAAGCTTACAGATATTTCGGAAATCTTTTTGAAGCTGCGGTAAAGCTTGGAGAAGTTGAGGAGATAAAGTCTGTTATGAGCGATAACGGAGCATTAAAAGCAGTCATGACCGGAAGCGGTTCGGCTGTTTTCGGAATATTTGATACTGATAAAGAAGCAGAGAAGTGCCGTAATGAACTGAAAAAGCTTGGATATTTTGCAGATATCTGTGAAACGGTTTCGGAAAGCTTTATAATGATGTAAAAATAACAGCTTAACATCTGTATTGTGCAGACGTTAAGCTGTTTGTCTTATATATTTTTAATGAGATAATTTCTGAGTAATGCAGCGTCCATGCTTGTAACGGTTTCGGAATTGTCCATATCAGCAAGCCCAAACTGTTCTTCTGTGAAGGTTTCCTTGCTGAGAATGTAGTTCTGCATAAGAACAAGGTCAGCTATATTTACTTCACCATCTTTGTTTATGTCACCTTTTGCGTATTCAACGGGCTTTGGCGGTTCGGTGACTGTTGACTGCGGTTCAGCCATACTTGGTTCAACTCCGCCCCACCAGTCCCATGCATTGCCCTGACGGTATGGTTCTACGTCCTGAGCATTAGTCCATGAGAAAACGTTGTCGTAAAGATGACCATTATCGTAATACCAGTGGGCAAGTGCGGCGATTTCGTCGGGATAGTCCTTGTAGTAGCCATTGTTGTCACCGGTATAGTCGCACCATCCTGTGTTGAAGCCCTTTAATGCACCACGGACTACCTGATATCCTGTAAGACCTTCTTCATTGATACCGATTTCCACGAAATGAAGCAGTTTTCTGATACCCATGTGGTTTGAGATTATTGCGTCATAAAATGTGGATTCACTGAGAGTATACTGGAACATTTCAGGCACATTGTCCTCCTTCATGAAGGTAGGATCACAGCCTTCAAAAGCTGTAACAGCTGTCTGGAGAGTACCGTAGGCATGAGCAGAACTTACACCAAAGCCCTGCGAAAAGGCAGTTTCGACATCAGCACCGTCACCGTTTCCTCCAAGTGTGGATTCACGGGTACCAAGACCGAGAAAAAGGGCATATACCTTTTCACGTTCAGGCTGACCGAAACGGGTAGATATCAAGTCCCAATGCTCATCAATTTCCTTATAGAGGGCGTATTTTACCTCCTGAACTGTCATTTTGTGGTTGATAGCCCTGATTTCAGCGGCTGAAGCATTTTCAGGGGTATTCCTTTCGCCGAAGTTATAAGGATTGCCGACACCTTCAGTCTGTATGTCACGGGAAGTATCGTGAACGGCGGAGTCGTCAGCAAATGCGTTTATTTGAAAAATAGCACAGACTGCAAAAGCAGAAGCTGTAAGGAAACCGCAAAGTCTGCCGAATTTCATAATTATCACCTCAGAAATTTGAACCGTTCCAGCCCCAGTTTTCCGTAGTCATATAGCTGACGTATATTCTGTCTGACGGAATGCCGAGGTTGTCGGTAAGAGTACCTGTAATATGGCTTGTGAGAGTGTTGAGGGCATTATCGGAAGCATTTCCGTAAAGGCTTACCTCAACCATAGCTGCGGGAGCATTATTTCCTTTGAACCAGAGCTTGTAATCGGGTTCGATACCGACCATGAGCCAGCCTTCTGATTTACCCGGGACAGCAGTTATAGCAAGACCGAGTGAAGACTTGATTTTTTCGAGTTTGTCCTCTGAAGCAGATACATTTGTTTTAACATTAATGAATGGCATGATATATCCTCCTTATGATAAGTCAAAAAATATAGACAGCACCGCATAAAGCACATCTGACGGCTTTGTACGATACTGCCTATATTATAGCACAGTATTGTGAAAAATTCAAGGGCAGTACTGCAAAAAGCACGCCTGTCAAAGTACACAAGAACTCCTTACAAATAAAAAAGACAGCCATAAAAGGCTGTCTTATTCTGTTCTGTCTTCAGTATCGTCATCAGACGGAACCGGATCGGGATACTGGATGTAACTTACTGCACTTTTTAATATTTCGGCAGAAGCGGTCAGTCTTTCCATATCAACTATACCTGCACAGGATAGATCGTCACCGCTGCCGTTTTTGGTCATTTCGGGCAGAAATTCAGCAAGCTGACGGATAGCATCGTTCATGCCGTTTATGGCGAAATTAAGTGTAAGACCACGATAAAAGCTGTGGAGCTGTTCGATATCCCAGTATGAATTCTGAATGCCGTCAGTACCGATAAAAATTGCAGGCGGAATGAAATCTTTTGGAAAGAAAACGAATCTTGAGGAATATTCCGCATCGTCCTGACACATTGATGTAGTTATATTATCAAAACAGCGTGGATCATCAGGAACAGGATCAGAGGCTATGCCTGCACAGTCAATGGTAACGCATTTCCCGTCACCGATTTGTCCGCAGAAGGCGAAATCTTCGGAAGCGACTATAAAACCGAGGGTAGTGCCGTAAGCACTTATGAAATCGCCGAGTTCGTAAACAGCACGGTATTCTTTAAGTTCTTCCGGAATTGAATCAAGTTCTTCGGCAGTAAACGGATTTTGTTTGAAATCGTTTTCAACACGGCTTTTCCAGCGATTTACAATATTTTTCCAGAGCATTTCAAGTATTTCGTCACGCTGTTGGGGTTCACTGATAAAACGTTCAGTATCTTTAAGACCTTCAAAAAATTCGGAAACGCAGTCAAAGGCACATTCAACCGCAAAACGGGAACCCTTATCAGTTCTGAGATAGTGAGCACTTCCGTGACCGTCAGCAACTGCGGCAAAAACGAAATTATTATTATTTATGGACATTGAATAGTCCTGACATATAACTCCACGATTTATATGTCTTTCGCCGATCGTTGTCTGAGCGAAGGAAGAAAATTTCTTCATAATATCTCCTTTGGAACTTGTCTTTTGACTTGTTCACACGAATATACATTACTTATCATTATAATTGTACAATAAATGAACGATTTTGTCAAGGGCAACACCTAACAAAATAACCGTTAAAAATTTAGTCAATACCGCATAAAGCACGTTTAATAACTTTGCACGGTGTTGCCTTAAGGGCACCTCTAAAAACCCGTTTTGAGTAAGAAAAAGCAGATAGGTACAGTAGATGCAAGAAAAGCCATCGAAGGCGTGCTTTCGC
>JAZQND010000071.1:0-4979 GCA_045627145.1 Ruminococcus sp.
CACCTCTAAAACCCCTTCTGAGAAAAAACAGCTATGCACAGCATCTGCTGCGTCAATCCCTCTCGTAGTGCGAAAGCTCGCCTTCGATGGCTTTCCTTGCACCTACTGTACCTATCTGTTTTTTCTTACTCAAAACGGGTTTTTAGAGATGCCCTTTATTCATATTTATCTTTTCTCTTTAATTATGGATTTACTGCAAAAATAGGTGATAAGGAAGTAGCCGCCGTAGATAAGGAGGATAATAATTCCTGTTCCTGCAACAGACGCTGCCATGCCTTCTGTACCAAAAATATCCAATACATACGACATTGCAAATTTCATTCCGAAAACAGAGTGAATACAAGCAAGAAGCAACGGAATAATGAAGAATAATGCTGTCTGTCTGAACAATGATTTCGATATCTCACTTTCATCTGCTCCTATCTTACGAAGCATTGCATATCTTTCCGTACTGTCAACTGCGTCTGAAAGTGAACGAAGTGCAAGGATAACTCCGCTTGATATAAGGAAGATAAGTCCGATATAGAGTCCGAGGAATATTACAATTCCGCCAAGACCTGTTGCCGCATCAGCCAAATCTATTCTTGTTGAGCGAGCATAACCATCAGCACTGAACTTATTTATATTATAATCAAGGAAGTCAATTATCTGACTATCTATCTGTAATTTTTCAGACATTGAATCTGCCTTGTAATTACCTGTGAAAAATGCTGCGGAATCTAAATCTTTTGTAATAACACTATCAGGAACGACAAACAATCCATCATTTTCAGCCTGAACGGATATTTCCACAAAGCCGTCTGTAACCTCACCGAACATAGATGTAAGTGTATTTCCGTTTATTGTGACAGTTTTTCCATTCTTTAAAATATCATTATAAATTTTTACTTCACTGCTTATGTTCATTACCAAAGCATAAGTTCCATCATTCAGTTCTATCTCATCACGTCCATAAAGCTTCATAAGTTCGTTGTATTCGCTTACTTTGTATATCGGTATTTCCGAATCAAATCCAACATAAGGAAATTCATTTGATACCATTTCATAATCATCACCAAGATAATTACTGAATGTAACTGACTCATCGCTGTATTTGCTGTATTTTATATATTCGGAAAAATAAGACAGAAATTCATCATCATTATAATGGATAATCTCATCCCAGCTTTCATTATCCCCTATCATTTTTGAACTGAAATCAACAGGACAGTATTCATTGATATTTCTGTTAAGAGAATTACGCATTGAAAATGCTGAAGAAAGCGTGCATATCGTTACAAAAAGCATAAGGCAGATAAGTGTCATTGACGTTACCATTGTATTTATCTTACTGCTTAACTGACGGAATGTGAAGCTGTTCAGGTCTTTTAAATATACCTTCTTTACTGACATGACAACACGAAGAAGCATTCCTGATACAGACCAGAAAACAAGGAATGTTGAAACCGAACCTACTGCAATTATTACTGCCATTTCATATTCGCTCAATGAGAAAGTCTTACAGCATACAAGATAGTAATCATAAGCAAGGGCAATTGCTGATACAATGAATACAACTACGCACAAAACAGGATTTTTAAGCTTTATGTTTTCTGATTTTCTGCCGGAATGCAAAAGGTCAATAAGCTTGAATTTTCCAACCATGAAGCCGTTGAAAAACATTACAGCTATATACATTATTCCAAAGTAAACAGAGGTCTTTGCAATTGCTGAACCTGATATAAGAAAATGATATTCTGTCATGTTTGCTTCAAACAGACTTGCTGTAAAGGTACTGGTAAACTGTGAAGCAATTATTCCTATTCCGATACCTGCCGCAAGTGAAAACAAACCGATAAAAAATGTTTCTATAAACAGAATTGCCGATATTTTTCCTTTTCCCATGCCAAGCATAAGATACAGAGCAAACTCCTTATTTCTGCGTTTCATAAGAAATCGGCTTGCATATACTATAAGCATACCGAGTACAACTGCTACGAATACGCTTAATCCCGAAAGCAAAGAGATAAGAATATGTATTACCTCACGCTGATTATTTGATATTTCAAGGAAGGCAGTTTGTGATTCAATTGAATTGAAAACGTAAAATACTGCAACACCTATCACCAGTGTGAAAAAGTAAACAGCATAATCCTTAAAGCTTTTTCTTATATTATTTAACGATAACTTAAAGAGCATCACTCATGTCACCTCCGAGAAGTGTGATAATATCAATAATTCTGTCGAAAAACTGCTTTCTTGTATTGTCGCCACGGCTTATCTCATTGAATATCTGACCGTCCTTTATGAAAATAACTCTTGATGCATAGCTTGCTGTAAATGAATCGTGAGTGACCATCATAATGGTTGCATCATGCTCCTGATTAAGATAATTGAAGCGTTTAAGTAGCAGTCCGGAAGCCTTTGAATCCAATGCACCGGTCGGTTCGTCTGCAAGAATAAGCTTTGGTGAAGTAACTATTGCTCTTGCTGATGCTACTCTCTGTTTCTGTCCGCCTGACATCTGATAAGGATATTTATTCAGAACTTCTGTGATTTCAAGCTGATTTGCAACGGTATTTACAGCCTTTTCTATCTCTTTTGCAGAAACTTTCTGAATTGAAAGTGCAAGAGCAATATTTTCGTAAGCTGTCAGTGTATCAAGGAGATTGAAGTCCTGAAAAATGAAACCAAGCTTTTCACGTCTGAATTTATTGAGTTCTTTTCCTTTCAGTTTTGTGATATCTGAACCTTCCATATATATATGTCCGGAAGTAACCCTGTCAATGGTTGAAATGCAGTTTAGGAGCGTAGTCTTTCCGCTTCCTGATGCACCCATAATTGCAGTAAATTCACCTTTATTCACAGCAAAGGAAATTCCGTCGATTGCTTTGGTAAGGTTTGATTTATTGCCGTAATATTTCTCTATTCTTTCAATTTTTAAAAGTTCCATATACTTACCTCTTTCGTAGTTGATGATATCATTATACAGTAAAAATGCAGTTTTGTCCTTCGTTCAACATTACACAACCTTACAATTTCGTAACATTATTGCTCCACCAACCAAACCTTGCACAAAGGCAAAATTTGATTAAGGGCATCTCTAAAAACCGTTTTGAGTAAGAAAAAACAGATATTGCTCCACCAATTAAATCGTGAAAAATTAGTGCGAAGTAATGACGCAGAATTTCTTCGTCAGGACAAGCAGTAAAATTCAGGATTTAATTGGGGGAGCAATAAGAAACTGTTCATATAGGTTTAACGTAGTTATTTTTTCCGAATGTAATAATGATATCGGTAAACTCATCTTTTACAGATTCGGCAGAAATACTGTGTCCGAGACGGCTGCAAAGGCTTTTTACAATATACAAGCCCATTCCTGTTGAGCGTGAATGAGTGTGTCCGTTTTCGCCCGTATAGGATTTATCAAAAATGTAAGGCAGGTCTGATGCAGAAATTCCCTCTCCGTTATCTTTGAAATGCAGAGAAATACTTTCCGGCGTTTCCAAAGCAAATACATTTATTTCGGGTTCACGTTTTTCCGAAAAATACTTCATGCTGTTGCTCATAAGCTGATTCAGAATAAATTCAAGCCATTTTTCATCCGTCATAACAGTTTTTTCAAGTCCGTCGGTATTTATTGAAACACCGCAGTTCAGAAGCTCGTCACGATTCTTTACAGCCGCATTTTTAAAGACAGAGCCAAGAATTACAGACTTGATTATGTAATCCTTATCAGCACTTTCACTTCTTGAATAGTAAAGTACATTTTCAATATAGCCGTCAACTCTGCGGAGCTGTTCTGCATATTTCGCACCGTTTTCGCTGTCATTATGACTCATAAGAAGCAGACTTGCCACAGGCAGTTTGATTTCGTGTACCCATAATTCAATATATTCCCTGAAATCAGAAGAAGTTTTCCTATAGATGTCAATGTTTTCACTCATGGCTTTTCCTGATTCATAAAGTGCGTTATATATTAATTTTCCGTCAACGAAATCGGGTTCTTCAATTATTTCCGAGATAAGATATTTTTTATCAAGCTGTGAGATGCCGCTGCAAAGTGAATTATAGAACTTTCGCTTTCTGAAATAATTCCAAATAGTGCTTACCGCCACACTTGTCAAAAATACTATGCTAATAAAAATAACAAGTTCAGCTTTGGTATGGTAGCATAAAAGCAAAAAAGCAATAAAAAGCCATGTTCCAAGAGAAATAAACATTCCTGCAAGATTATCCTTTAAATATTCCGAAAACTTCATATAAGAATATACCCCTGTTTCTTTCGTGTTTCAATTGAGTTTTCACATCCTGCATCTGCAAGCTTTCCACGAAGTCTGCTGATATTTACTGTAAGTGCATTATCATTTATAAATTCGTTATTATCCCATAGTGCAGTCATGAGGTCATCTCTTGTAACGATATCGCCTTTTCTGTCAAGAAGAAGCTGAAAAATAATAAATTCATTCTTGGTAAGGATTATTTCGTTATCTCCGTCAGTGAGGCTTTGTCTGGCAGTATTGACACTAAATCCACGATATGTTGCTTCGCTTTTAACGTTGAGCGAACGTTTTAATACAGCAGAAATTCTCAGAAGCAGAATAGTTGGATTATATGGCTTTGTGATGTAATCATCAGCCCCGAAGCTCATTGATATAACTTCATCAATTTCAGTTGTTCTGCTTGTGACCATAATAACCGGAACTGCTGATTTTTTACGGATTTCCTGCAATATCTGTTCTCCATTGATGCCCGGAAGGTTAATATCAAGCAGTATCAGGTCTGAATCCGATGCAAGTATCTGATTTACTGCATCAGCAAAATCCGAAACACAGGTTGTTTCGTAACCTGCATTTTTCAACAATTCATTCAGTTCAATTCTTATTGCCTTATCGTCTTCAACTATCATTATTCTGCTCATACTTTTCCTCCTGTTCTGTTTAGGGCACCTCTAAAAACCCGTTTTGAGTAAGAAAAAGCAGATAGGTACAGTAGATGCA
>JAZQND010000072.1:0-4606 GCA_045627145.1 Ruminococcus sp.
TAAAGTTACGCTTTAGATTTTCTGATGTGACCTTTGCCAAGCACTCTGATTTCATTGAAACGTCCACTCCTTTTCAATTCATATATCACACTTACTCCAATTACTATAATTAACGAAAGGATTGCATAAAAACAGCGGTTAAATATAAAATTATCTATATTACGCATAAAATCTTCCCTGCACATTTCGGAATTATGGCGTACAATAAACCCGAATTTACTGATATCACCTACTAAATTGTCGATTCCAAGAAAAACAGACCTGTACCATATCACTGCAAATGATATTACTGCCACAAAGGGTGACCATATTTCAGTTATCAGCATTCCATAGGCTGCAGATATCATAACGCCCGGAAGAATCCAGACCAATGTCATTTTGTAGAAGGCAAAATGGTCAATCTGTTGATCGGGATAACATTTTATTGCATACAGATGAGCAATGACAGCAGTCAGAAAAATCGGTATCATCAACATGAACACAATTGCGGCAAAACGACTGAAAATAAGCTTTGCGGAGGATATCCTGCGTGAGAAAATAAGACTTTGAGCTTTGTGTTTTTTATCAGCATAGCATAAAGCAGCAGCCACGAATGCAGGCAGAAGTGAATTGAATATACCTGAATAGTCGCAAAAAAGCCTTGCAAGTCCGCCTGTTATTTTGTCATCTTCAGCAAATTCATTATATTCGGCAAGGGCTTGTTCGTAGGTTTTCGGTACTTCATAAGAATAGTAATTTTCAAGGGTTTCACTGCGGTAATATGAACCGCCGCCGAGTATTTTATCCGTTCTGTCTATAAGTTCACAGTAATACTCATACGTCATTCCATCAGCAATTTCCAAATCAGGAAATTTATACTGATACATTGTTTTTGTACTTAAACCTTCATAGTAAGAAACTGTCGCAGATGATAATTTAAGTTCGGCAATTTCTTCTTCTGAAAGACCGGTCATCTCCATTATAATCCGTTTAAGTTCATCCTGTTTTATTTCACTAAGAGAAACATTTTTATAAAATCCATAGGGATAGCATATAAATGAATTATTATAGAAATCATTCAAAAGGGCAGAAGTGGCTTTTTTCATGATAGTATCTTCATCAAAAACCATCGTATAGCCATAGTCGCCGCCTTCTTCCAATGTCCTATCTTTTAGCACTACAGCATCCTGAAAATACTGTGTGAAAAACATCAATATCAGCACACAGCAATAAATAATGAATGTTAATGAAAAAAGTGTTCTCTTACATTCCTTGAAAAACAGCATTAATCCTCACCTCCAATTGCAATACAGCCATGACTGTAAAGGCAATACATATAAGCATCCTCCAAATTTGGTTCTGTACTTACAGCTCCCTGAACATCGGGGGCTGAATCGGAAACTACCTTAACATCGACATTTTCGCCGTGAATAATAGCTTCTGTAACGACATAATTCTGCTTTACCGCTGTTATGAAGCGTTTTTCGGCATTAAAAAGCCATACCTTCCCCTTAGCGTTTTCAAGCAGTTCGCTGACATTTCCTTTCCAGAGAATGCTTCCTTCATTCATTATGGCTAATTTTTCACATGAGGCTTCTATATCGGCTACAATATGAGTTGAAAGAATAACTATCCTTTCTTCTGCAACCTCACAGAGCAGATTTCTGAAACGTATCCTTTCCTCAGGATCAAGACCTGCGGTAGGTTCATCAACTATCAGCACCTTTGGTTCATGAAGAAGTGCCTGTGCTATGCCAAGACGACGCTTCATACCTCCCGAAAGCTTTTTCACCTTTAAATTATGCTGTTCAGTGAGATTAACCTTTTTCAGCAGCTTTTGAATACGTTTCCGACGCAGTTTTTTATCCATTCCTGATAATGCACCAAGATAATCAAGACTTTCAGTTACAGTCATAGACGGATACATTGAAAAATCCTGCGGAAGATAGCCTGTCATGCTGCGAATCTCCACTGCATTTTCAACAGGTACTCCGCAAATTGTTATTTCACCGCTTTTCTTTTGATGAAGTGCGGCAAGAGTTTTCATCAGCGTGGTTTTTCCTGCACCGTTTCTTCCAAGAAGTCCGAATATTCCCTGTTCAATTGTCAAATTAACATCTTTCAGAGCCTGTTTTTGACCATAAAACTTATTCACGTTCTTTATTTCTATTGTGTTCTCCATAGAACCACTTCCTTTCTTGTCTATTATCATATTCTGAATTTTTCAACTTTTTATCAACTTTTTCAAATTATTTATCTTCGATATTTTTTCTGCCCGTATGTTTTAACTTATTATACCATTATTTCATACTAAATCCGCACATTTTCACTGTGAACCGTCACCATTTTACCATTATTGTCAAAAAAATGATATACCGGATAAGCAAATTGCAGTATAATTATTTTGTAAAATGTGAACGAATGTATACAGATATGATAAATTTTATGTCTGTATGCAAAATCAAATCCATCTTCGATTATTTGAGAGGAGTAGTTTATTATGAAGAATAATTCTTTTAAACGCTGGACCGCAGCCCTTTCTGTTCTTTCTGTTATGGCTGCCGCTTCTGCATTATCTGCTAATGCCGCTTCTGTTGCCGGCGATTCAAACTGTGACGGTTCTGTAAACATGGCAGACGCAGTTCTTATCATGCAGTCTATCGCTAATCCAAGCGTTTACGGTGTTACAGGTTCAAATGCAAACCATATCACAGTTCAGGGTAACCAGAACGCTGACGTTTATGAAGCCGGCGGCGGTATAACAAACCTTGATGCCCTTTCAGTTCAAAAGTATCTGCTTAACCTTATCAATCAGCTCCCTGAATCATATTCACAGAATCCTGTTCAGCAGACAACACAGCCTACTACTACCACAACAACTACATCCCGCACAACCACAACTACTACAACAACTACTACTGCTCCTAAAATTAATCCAAGCAAGCTCAATATCACAGACTACGGCACACCTATCAATACAAGTGCAACAGCAGTTGCCGACTTCCGCAAGGGTGAAACTCCTCTGTTCTTCGCCTCCGACGGATGGACAAACGGCGATCCTTTCAACTGCGGCTGGTATAAGGAGAATACTTCACTTTCAGAAGGCGTTCTTACTTTGAAAATTGATAAGGACTACTCAGGCAAATATCCTTATTCAGGTGCTGAATACAGAACAGCCGATACCTACAGCTACGGTTATTACGAAACTTCTATGCAGGCTATAAAGAATGACGGTGTTGTATCTTCATTCTTCACATACACAGGCCCTTCCGAAGATAATCCGTGGGACGAAATTGATATTGAAGTTCTCGGTAAAGATACCACAAAGGTTCAGTTCAACTACTACACAAACGGTCAGGGCGGACATGAATTTATGTATGACCTCGGATTTGATGCTTCTCAGGGTTACCATACATACGGCTTTGACTGGCAGCCAAACTACATCGCATGGTATGTAGACGGCAAGGAAGTTTACAGAGCTACAAACAATATCCCTAAAACTCCGGGACGTATCATGATGAACACATGGAACGGAATCGGCGTTGATGACTGGCTCAAGCCATACAACGGAAATACTCCTCTTATCGCACGTTATCAGTGGGTAACCTACAGCAATAAAGGCAAAAACGGCAACAACAATCAGCAGCAGCCACAGCAGCAGGATCCTTGGAACCAGTGGCAGCAGCCGCAAGATCCTTGGAATCAGTGGCAGCAGCCGCAACAGCAGCCTCAGCAGCAGACTCAGACAGGAAACAAGCTTGGTATTCCTGACCTCGGTACTCCGTTAAAGTCAAATGCTACAGCTATCGCAGACTTCCGTAACGGCGAAACACCTCTGTTCTTTGCTTCTGACGGATGGACAAACGGTGATCCTTTCAACTGCGGCTGGTATAAGGAAAATACTTCACTTGCTGACGGTGTTCTCTCACTCAAAATTGACAGGGACTACTCAGGCAAGTATGCTTACTCAGGTGCTGAATACAGAACAGCCGATACTTACAGCTTCGGTTACTACGAAACTTCTATGCAGGCTATAAAGAATGACGGTGTTGTATCTTCATTCTTCACATACACAGGTCCTTCTGAGGATAATCCGTGGGACGAAATTGATATTGAAGTTCTCGGTAAAGATACCACAAAGGTTCAATTCAACTACTACACAAACGGTCAGGGCGGACATGAATTTATGTATGACCTCGGATTTGACGCATCACAGGCATTCCATACTTACGGCTTTGACTGGCAGCCAAACTACATCGCATGGTATGTAGGCGGCAAGGAAGTTTACAGAGCTACAAACAATATCCCTAAGACTCCGGGACGTATCATGATGAACGCCTGGAACGGAATCGGTGTTGACGATTGGCTCAAGGCTTTCAATGGAAATACTCCTCTCGTTGCACGTTACCAGTGGGTAACTTATACAAAGTAATCTACAAACAAATTGCAGTTATTGCTCCGCCAATTAAATCTTGAATATTTTATTCGAAGTAATGAAGGAGAAAGTCAAGGAAGAAAACCGCAGGAATACCGGTCTGTCGGTCAGCCTCTCTGTCAGCTTCGCTGACACCTCTCCCACAGGGAGAGACCTCGTATTTCAAGGTTTTCTGACGCAGAATTTCTTCTT
>JAZQND010000073.1:0-10784 GCA_045627145.1 Ruminococcus sp.
CTGAACGTGACCGAGAATAGTTGATCTTGCTTCGATACCGGTCTTTTCCTGAAGAACTGTTGCTATCTCCTGTGAATGACCGATGCCCTCTGCAACGATAACTACGAAATTCTGCTTGCCCTTTGCCTTCTTTTCGAGCATTTTGTTAGCAATTGTATCAAGGTCGTAAGGAACTTCCTTTGTGATGATTTCTGTTGCACCGCAGGCAATACCTGTATTTACTGCAATGTGACCTGCACCACGTCCCATAACCTCAACAACTGAGATTCTGTCATGTGACTGTGAAGTATCACGAAGCTTGTCAGCAAGTTCCATAGCTGTGTTCATAGCTGTATCGAAACCGATCGTATAATCTGTGCAGGTAATATCGTTGTCGATAGTACCGGGAATACCGATACAGAGCATACCAAGTGAAGAAAGGTCAGCGGCACCTCTGAAAGAACCGTCACCGCCGATAACAACAAGACCTTCGATACCGAGTTCATCACACTTATCCTTAGCCTTCTTAACGCCTTCCATAGTTCTGAATTCAGGACATCTTGCTGTACAGAGAACAGTACCGCCTCTGTGGATTATATCAGAAACGCTTCTCTCGTCCATTTTTACTATATCACCTGTAAGGAGTCCGACATATCCTCTGCGGATACCATAAACTTCAATACCTTTACTGAGAGCTGTTCTTACAACGGCTCTTACAGCAGCATTCATACCAGGAGCATCTCCGCCGCTGGTTAAAACACCGATTTTCTTAATCATACTAATTCTCCATTCTGCCCACGGCAATACTATTAGACATACGGCATAATACCACACAAGCTTTGTACGGCACTGCCTGAATTTCCATACTTTTATATTGTACTACTTTATCAAAAAAAAGTCAAGCATTTTCTTATAATTATAATTTTTTACTGTATAAGACCTATTTCTGAAATATCAAACAGCTTCAGCAATTCTTCGACAGATTTGCTGTTTACAGTCAGCGAAAGCTTTGTTTTGGGTACAACGGTCTTTCTGAGGTCTGTCAGATAATAGCAGACTGCCGTATATCCGCCGTACTGCCGGCATATCTCTGCAATCGAAGCGTTTACTGATGTCTTATCGGATGATGTTTTTATGCAAAGCTTCATATTTTCAGTCAAATGTGAAAATTCGTTTTCAGCCGCCAAAGAACTGCATATAAGCGTTGTTTTTTCGTCTTTGACCGATATTTTTCCGCTTATCAACAGTATGCTGTCATCAGTAAGGATGTTTCCCTTCAAAGCAAACAAATCGGGAAATACCACACATTCCAGTTCGCCAGTTTCGTCAGACACATTCATAAAACACATCTTTCCGCCGTTTTTCGCAACATGAAGCTTTTTGCTTTCAAAACTGCAAAGAATCTTCACACTTTCGCCTTCCTTCAAAGAAGAAGCATTCATTATATCCTCTATTTTTCTTACATGAATGAGTTTGCCAAACCAACTGTAAGCATCAAGCGGACTTCCACTCAAATACATTCCTGTTGCTTCCTTTTCCATTGCAAACAGTTTTTTTGTATCATATTCAGGTCTGTATGGTATTTTTATCCCGTTATCGTCAGTACTGTCATCTGCAAGGAAATTAAGCTGTCCGTCAATCATGCTTCTGCGGTCTGAACCTGCCGCCTCAAGAAGATTTTCATAATTTTCGAGCATTTGTCTGCGATTCAGTCCCAATCCGTCAAACGCACCCGCCTTTATCATGTTTTCAAGCGCCTTTTTATTGAGTTCGTGACCGTTCATACGTTCACAAAAATTCTGTATTCCCGTAAAACAGCCGTTTTTCTCTCTTTCAGCAATTATTTTGTCTGCAAGTCCGCTTCCTGTATTTTTTATGGCAAGAAGCCCGAAATACATTCTCTTTTCCGAACAGATGAATCCCTTTACACTCCTGTTTATATCCGGCGGACAAACCTCTATTCCGCTTTCACGGCATGACGCTATATACTCCGCAAGCTTTGAGCTTATTCCAACTACGCTTGTCATAAGTGCCGCCATGTATATACCTCTGTATCTGCATTTGAGGTAAGCTGTCTGATAGGCAAGATAAGCATACGCCGCCGCATGAGACTTGTTGAATGCATAAGAAGCAAAACTTACCATTTCATCAAAAATTTCATCAGCCGTCTTTTGGGGAACACCGTTTCCGACAGCTCCGCTTACAAAGCTTTCACGTTCCTTCAGCATTACCTCATGCTTCTTTTTTGCCATTGCACGACGAACTATATCAGCGTGACCATAGGAATATCCCGCAAGCTTACGGCATATCTCCATGACCTGTTCCTGATACACCATACATCCGCAGGTATCCGAAAGAATACTTTCAAGTATCGGATGTTTATAGGTAATCTTTTCGGGATGATTTTTATTTTCAATATAAACCGGTATAGACTTCATCGGTCCCGGACGATAAAGAGAAATAATAACTATCAGGTCTTCAAGTCTTTCAGGACGCAGTTCCATAAGTCTTGCTGTCATACCATCGCTTTCAAACTGAAAAACTCCGCTTGTATCTCCTGATGACAGCATTTCGTAAACCTCTTTGTCATCTGTGGGAATTGCAGAAATATCAAAATCGGGTTCGTTTTTTCTTATCTCCCTTACAGCATCACGGATTATCGTCAGATTTCGCAGACCAAGAAAGTCCATTTTCAGCAGTCCGAGAGATTCCAGAACTGTCATTGTATACTGCGTCACAACAGTATCATCATTTTTCTGAAGCGGAACAAGGTCATTCAGCGGAACAGCCGATATTACCACACCTGCGGCATGAGTTGAGGCGTGTCTGGGCATACCCTCAAGCTTTTTCGCCATGTCTATAAGCTTCTTCACATTTCTGTCGGAACGATAGAGCTGTTCCAGTTCTTCCGATTCCCTTAGTGCATCATCAAGCGTATTTCTGAAATCTATCTGCTTTGCGGCTTTGTCGCACAACGCATAAGGTATTCCCATTACACGTCCGACATCACGAACTGCCGCCCTTGCCTTCAGTGTATCAAAAGCTATTATTTCCGAAACATATTCCGAACCGTATTTTCTTACAACATAGTCCTTGACGCTCTGCCGTCCCTCAATACAGAAGTCGATATCAAAATCAGGCATACTGACACGTTCAGGGTTAAGAAAGCGTTCAAAAAGAAGATTGAATTTTATCGGATCAATGCCTGTAATTCCAATGCAATAGGCACACAGACTTCCTGCACCTGAACCTCTGCCCGGTCCTACAGGCACATCATGCTCACGGGCATACCTGATAAAGTCCCAGACAATAAGAAAATAATCGGTGTAACCCATCTGAATGATTACCGAAAGTTCATATTCCATTCGTTCCCTGACATTTTCAGGCGGCTCTGAACCATATTTTTCGTACATTCCTCTGCGGCAAAGCTGACGGAAAAATTCAGTATTATCAGAAACACCCTCTATCCTGAATTTCGGAAGCCTGATATTTCCGAATTCAAACTCAACATTGCATCTCTCCGCAATTTTTGCAGTATTTGTTACGGCTTCCTCGTGACCTTTGAAAAGTTCCGCCATCTCCTCGGCAGACCTGACATAAAATTCATCTGTATCAAAATTCATGCCTGTGGGTTCACCAAGAGTTTTTGAAGTCTGGATACAGAGAAGAACATTCTGCATTTCTGCATCTTCACGCTCAATGTAATGGCAGTCATTGGTAGCCGCAAGAGGTATCCCCGTATCTGCGGAAAGCCTGTAAAGAAGCGGAAGAACCTTCTTTTCATCAGCAATTCCGTGATTCTGAACCTCTATAAAGTAATTTCCAAAACCGAAAATATCCCTGTAAGCTTTGGCACGTTCCTTTGCGGATTCATATTCGCCATCGGCAAGCAGTCTTTGTATCTCACCTGCAATACAGCCTGAAAGACATATCAGACCGCTGTGATACTTCTGAAGCAATTCGATATCAACTCTCGGCTTGTTGTAAAATCCCTCCGTATTCGCAAGAGAAACAAGCTTTACAAGATTGCGGTAACCTTCGTTGTTTTCACACAAAAGCACAAGATGATAAGGTGAACTGTCAAGCTTGGGTTCACGGTCTTTCCGTGTACGCCTTGCAACGTAAACCTCACAGCCTATTATCGGTTTTATCCCCTGTTTTTTTGCCTCATTCCAAAACTCAACAGCACCATACATATTTCCGTGGTCTGTTATGGCAACGGCAGTCTGTCCAAGCTCCCTGACACGCTCCACAAGCTTTTTTATACGGCAGGCACCGTCAAGCAGACTGTATTCCGTATGGACGTGGAGGTGTACAAAATCATCTGCCTTCATCGGAAATACCTCTTTTTCTTATATTGTCAGCAATCTGCGAAAGCTTTTTGAAACGGTGATTCACTCCCGAACGGCTTATTGGTTCTGAAAGACTTTCGCCTATCTCCTGCAGGCTCATCTCAACATTTTCAAGCCGCAGTTCCGCAAGTTCACGCAGTTCGTCGGACAAACTTTCAAGACCGTCTGTACGGGCAATGAGCTGAATATCATTTATCTGCTTGACAGCCGCATTCACTACTTTGTCTATATTGGCTGAATCGCAGTTTGCACGGCGGTTTGCACGGTTTCTTACGTCTTTGAAAATTTTTACATTCATAAGTTCAAGGGTAGACTGCTGGGCACCGATAAAGGTCAGTGTATCTTCAATTGATTCGCTTCCCTTGATGTAAACTATCTGCTGACCACGTCTTACCACGTTTTTTGCCGTTACTCCGATATCTCCGAGAAGTGCAATAAGCTGTGAGGTAAGTTCTCCTTCAGGAACCGTGAATTCAAGGTGATATTCCTTTGAAGGATCGTTAACGCTTCCGCAGGCAAGAAAAACTCCTGCCGTAAAAACTCCGAGACTGTTTGTTGCAATAATTTCGGACTCTATTTTTCTTTCGTTTTCACAAAATTTGTATTTCTGATAAACCATATCAATAAGTTCTCTGTCTTTTATCTCATAAATATAAAGCACAGCACCGCTTCTTCTGATATGTTCACGACAGCTTACATCACGCTTGAATACTGCCTTGAAAAGCTTGCCAAACTGTTCGGAAGCAATATTGCTTTCCGTTTGAAAACAAATCATTTCTTTTGAAACAGTACGTCCGAAAAGCAGCATTCCGTAAAGGCAGGCAAAACGTTTATCCTTATCACTGATATATGTGCATATTTCCTCTCTTACTCCGTTTGAGAAAGACATCTTTATTCCCCCTTAGAGCAAATTTAAAGCAACACCGCACAATAATGGGATCACTCACATAATATGAGCAGCACCAATAAATGTGCGGTGTATTTTCAGAATTTTTTATCTTTGGTTACGTCACGGTGGTATTTCTGGATCTTATAATTTTCTCTCATAAGATGTTCAGCCATAAGCTCCGCAAAAGTTATTGAGCGATGCTTTCCGCCTGTACAGCCGAATGCTATAACAAGCTGACTTTTGCCCTCCTGAACATACATAGGTATAAGGTAATCAATAAGGTCGCAGAGCTTTGCAAAGAGAGTTTCAGATTCTTCAAATCCCATAACATAGTCTTTCACGCAGTTATCAAGACCTGTGTGATTTTTAAGTTCGGGAATGTAGAAAGGGTTCGGCAGACATCTGACATCAAAAACAAGGTCAGATTCCGTTGAAACTCCGTATTTGAAACCGAATGACATTACCTTTATGGTAAGAGAATCTGAATTTCTCTCAAGAAAAATCGACTTTATCTGTTCTTTAAGCTGTGAAGCACTCAAATTTGAGGTTTCGATATAGTAATCGGCAATTTCTCTAAGCTGTGAAAGCTGGCCCCATTCATACTTTAGTGCCTCATGCATATTTCCGCTGAACTTCTCATCAAGAGGATGTTTGCGGCGTGTTTCCTTGTATCTCTTTATCAGAACTTCGTCACTCGCCTCAATAAACAGCACCTTTATAACAACGTCGCTTTCAGATTTAAGTGTTTGCCATGAATGGAATATCTCGGCAAACATATCTCCCGATCTGATATCCACAGCAACTGCTATTTTTTGTATATTGAGTTCAGACTGCCTGCACAGATCTACAAACTGTGTTATAAGCTTCGGAGGAATATTGTCTATGCAGTAATAGCCTATATCCTCCATTACGTCCATAACACTTGACTTTCCAGAACCAGACATTCCTGTAACAATTAACAGTTCCATAAGCCAAACTCCTTTTTATTCACTTCCTGATACGCATTATTCAAGGATAATTGGTTCAAGCTCAAGAAAATACCCTGTTTTTTCCTTAACTATCTTCTGAACCTTGCCGCAGAGTTCAAGAACATCTGCACAGGTTGCATATCCCTTATTAATGACGAATCCCCCATGTTTTTCACTTACCATTGCTCCTCCGCAGGTCATTCCTTTAAGTCCGCACTGATCTATCAGCAATGAAGCGTAGCTTCCTTCCGGACGTTTGAATGTACTTCCTGCACTTGGATATTCAAGCGGCTGTTTTGAACTTCTTCTGTTCATGCATTCGTTCATTGCAGCCTTTATTTCGTCACTGCTGCCCTTTTCAAGCTTCATTGTGACAGATGTTATTACATTTTTACTTTCTGAAAAAATGCTGTGACGGTATGAAAGGTCCATATCTTCAGCCATTATGTTTTTAATTTCAAAGTTTTCGTCTATGTATTCAGCCGAAACCACAACATCCTTCATTTCACTTCCGTAAGCACCTGCGTTCATATAGAGTCCGCCGCCGACTGTTCCGGGAATGCCGAAAAGGTTTTCCATCCCGGAAAGTCCCTCCTGCTGTGCTTTTACGCAGGCTGCGGCAAGAAGCACTCCTGCATCACAGCGTATACTTGTGCCGTCAACGTCGATATGTGCAAAATCTCCGCCGAAAAGCAGAATTATACCGTCGAAGCCTTCGTCATGAACTATTATATTGCTTCCTCTGCCGATTATACCGTATTTAACTGACTTTTCGGAAAAATATTTCAAAAGTCTTGCAGCAGAATCCGCTGAATTTACGCTTACCAATGCTCTGCACGGTCCTCCGAAGCGAAAAGTAACATATTCGCTCAGAGAACACTCAGGAATGATTCTGCATCCAAGTTCATTGCAGAGTTCAGTCAATTCACTGATATTAATCATATTATCCCCCATAGGTTCAGAATGTTTCGTAATCACGCACTATCTCCTTTGATTCAGCCTCCATGCCGAGTCTGTTAAGGAGTTCTCTTGCGGCATTATAGCCCATTTTCTTCTGTCTGTTATTCATAGCCGCAACTTCAAGAATTACAGCAAGATTTCGTCCGGGCTTTACAGGAATGGTCAGTGACGGAACTTTAACACCGAGTATTGACACATATTCAGTATCAACGCCCATTCTGTCATATACTTTTTCGGAATTCCACTGTTCAAGCTCAACAACAAGGTCAAGCTTTTCTGTTGTCTTTACAGCACCGATACCGAAAAGACGGCGTGCATTGATAATTCCAATGCCACGGAGTTCAAGGAAGTGACGTATATTGTCAGGCGAACTTCCAACAAGACTTATATTTGAAACCTTGCGTATCTCAACTGCATCATCAGCAACAAGTCTGTGACCACGCTTAACAAGCTCTATGGCTGTTTCGCTCTTTCCGACACCGCTTTCACCTGTAATGAAAACACCTTCGCCGTATATCTCAATAAGAACGCCGTGACGGGTGATTCTTGGTGCAAGTGTGAGGTTGAGGAAGGCTATAAGACCTGACATGAAGTTTGATGTACTCTCCTTGCTTCTTAAAAGAGGTATCTCATATTCCTTTGCAAGTTCAAGCATTTCCGCAAAATAAGGAAGTTCTCTTGTGATTATGAGTGCCGGTATCCTCTGTGAAAAGAGAAGCTGAAGTCTTTCACGTCTTGTTTTTTCATCTATAGTTGAAAGATATGCAAACTCCATTTTTCCTATTATCTGGATACGTTCGGGGTTGAAATATTCATAAAACCCCATTAACTGAAGTCCGGGACGGTTAACATCATTTTCCTCTATCATGATGTCCTTTGCATCCTTGTTGATGTATATCACCTCAAGCTTAAATTCATCAATAAGCTTCTGAAGTGATACCTTGAAATTATCTGCCATAATTCTATCCTCCATTCTTCATGCTTTATATATCAGCTTATAATATATGAACTTATATTATGTTCGGACAATATTTCAACAGCCTTTTCTATATCAGACTGATTATAGTCATTGCCCGTTATCTTCACGACTACGTTGAATCCGCTTATGCTGTCGTATATAAGGTCAAGCATTTTGCTTACATTTTCAGAAGGTGTTCCGCTGAAATCGTAAACTGTATCGCCTGTGAAAACACCGTATCTTATCTTATCAAGGTCTATATCAAGTATAAGTGTGTTTACTTTAAGGAGCATCGGCTGTAATATCTCACTTTTTCCGCTTAGGATATCTGCTGCCGGAACCTCAAGATACATTGTTGAGCCTTTATTTGTAACGTGTTCGTAAAGAGTATTTGCAGTTGAGGCAAGCAACATATATCTGTCGCTGCTCACAACATCATCGCCAACCAGTTCGATATCAGTATCACGAAATTCAGGGAAAATGAAATCACTGCAAACGACTTTGCTGAATCCTGAACCTGATACCTCGTCTATAATATTTATATTGTATGAAACGGCTGTGGAAGAAAAAGGTGAAACCCAGGGTTTTCCGCCTGATTCCGGTGAATTGTCAAGCCACTGTGAACCGTCTGCAAGTATCGTATAACCCATTTCAGGAAAGGTTGACGGAGAAATATTATCATCAAAAATACTGATAAGAGCCATTGGCTTATAGCCTGCCTGAATAATTGCAGAGGCTATTTCTCCAAGCGGCATCTGTCCCTGAACCGCCCCTGAATGCATTGCTGTAAATACATTGCTTGCGTAATATATTTTTCCGCCGCTTACCTTCAGCGGTACTTCAACATACTCAATATTACTGTCTTCGGGTATCCTTGCAAGTGCAGCTTTCAGAATATCCCTGTTGCCCATATCATTTGTTGTAATGGCGTAGCCTCGTACAGGTTCAAGAGTTGAATTATCAAGACCGCTGTCTGCCTCGCCGTTTACAGGATTGTTATCGGCATCAGTAGGCGGTTCGGTAGGCAAAGTAGTAGGCTGCGGAAGTTCGCTGTCGCCTGTTTTTTTGGAATAGTTCAGGAGAGGCTCGGCAACGCTGTAGCCTATAAAACCGATACCTCCTATGAGAAGAAGTGTCAGACCTACGGAAAAAGCTTTTCCAACCGGACTTTTTCCATAATAGTTCTTCTCTTTGGTCTTATATATCTTCCTTCCCTTGTTCTTGAACCTCATTTATATCTCTCCTAAATGTTAAACTATTTGAGTGCAAAAATTGCCATTGAAATTATGCCAAGATATATCAGCATTGCCGGAAAACCTCTGAAAGCTTCGGGAACCTTTTCTGAATTGAGTTTTCTGTAGGCTGCTGCAAGAAACAGTGAAGCTATAATGAAGCCGAATCCGGCTTCCAATCCTCCCAGAAGGTATTTATGCGGAAATCTTGACGTATGTTCCTCTGCGATACGTCCGCTGACGGTAAAAAGAGTACCCATAACAGCACAGTTGAAAGCAGATATATGAACGTATTTCTTATATTTCATGAAACGTTCCCTGCCGCTGAAATAAAGCAAATAAAGAAAAAGTGCATAGAGGATACCGGTTATTAGCGTATAGCAGATAAGTGTGGCATAGCTTTTGACGTTATACGGCAGGATATTGTCAATAAGCCATGCACCGAGCGAACCTGTTGTAGTAAAAAGTGTAATGGCACAGGCTGTTCTTACGAGGTCTTTACGGCTTCCTGACGCCGCAAAAAGTGTACTTGAACCAAGTGCCTGTGAAAATATAAGATTTGCCGCAAGAAGTGCGATAATATCATTTACCAGAAACATCTGCATCACTCCTTGTTTCGTTTTTCTCACGGAAAACCGACCTCAAAGCACGGTAAAGACCGCAGAGAAGTCCGAGGAAAATAAATCCGCCGAAAGGCTGTCCCAGACCGCTTATAAGAGTGTCGATACCTACCATTTTACTGTAAACCGTACCGTACGAGAATATCTCTCGCAAAAATGCGGTTATAAGCATTACGGCATCAAATCCGATTATGTAAAATATCAGCGACACTATCATTTTTCCACGTTTCATGCGGAAAAACTTAGCTTCACTTTGCAGTACAATTATTGAATTTACTGCAAGCAAAGGGTAATATATGCCTATTCTTTCGACAGATTCCGGATAGAATCCTTCTGCCGCTATTCTTACAGGTATATAAACGATTGAAGAAATCACTGCATAGATTATTATTTTTAATGTGTAAGGCAATTTTTTCGGCACAAATGAACCGATTATCATGGATATCAGAGTTATTGCGTTAAAAGCGTAGATAAGTGCAAACGCATTTTGAACGGTATCACCGCAGATTATAACAGGCGATATCAGCATAAGTGACGAAAGAACTATGTTTTCTCCGAGGATACCGTCGAATACGGAAGTTTTTCTGTTTTTCATCAAGCCGCCTCCTCTGCCGCAGCCTGTTCTTTTTCGGCACGCTCAATTCTGCCTTCAAGCATTTTGAAGCCGAGTGCAGCGGGTGTAAACAAAACAGACGCAATAATTATTACATTTTCCCTTGCGGTTGTAAGGATAAGAACATAGGAAACAACTGCTATGAAAAATCCGTAGAAAAACGCATAATAACCTCTCTGCGGTGCAATTCTCAAATCTGAAATAATATATATT
>JAZQND010000074.1:0-7869 GCA_045627145.1 Ruminococcus sp.
CCTTTCTTCAGAGAGCCTACGACCAGCTTATCCATGATGTTGCTATTGGCGGACTTCATGTGGTGCTTGGAATTGACCGTGCAGGCGTTGTAGGTGATGACGGCGAAACTCATCAGGGACTTTTCGACGTTCCCATGCTGACAAGTATTCCAAATACCGTCATTTATTCACCTTCATGCTATGATGAACTGAAACTATGCATGAACAGGGCGATATATGATGATACCGGACTTTGTGCCGTTCGTTATCCGAGAGGTGCGGAGGACAGTCACTGCGATAAGGAACATATATCAACAGACCATCTTTTTATCAGTGAACATAAATGTGATACACTCATCATTTCCTATGGCAGACTTTACAATAAAGCTGTAAGGGCAGTGAAAAAGCTTGAAAATGATGGAATATACTGCGATATTCTCAAGCTTACGAAGATATATCCGCTTGATGATATAGCTTTTGAGCATCTTGATTACTATAAACATATCTATTTCTTTGAGGAATCTATGAAAAGCGGCAGTATTTCCGAAAAAATCGGACTTATGCTCGCAGAAAACGGCTATCGGGGAGAATACAGCAGTATTACTGCCGATAATTTTGTAAAACAGGCTTCTGTCAAGGCGTGTCTTGACAAGCTTGGTATGAGCAGTCTTAAAATGGCTGAATATATCCGCAGGAGGAATGAAGGCAATGCCAAGACTTGATTCTGAACTTGTTGCCCGTGGAATTGCCAGAAGCCGTGAACGTGCCAAGGAAATGATAGCCGCAGGAAGCATCACAGTCAACGGTATTACCGCAAAAAAGCCGTCAGCCGAAATTGAAGCAGACGATGCTATTGAATCATCGGAACAGGAAAAATTCGTCGGACGTGGTGCTTTGAAGCTTGAAAAGGCGGCTGAAGAATTTGATATCAGCTTCGGCGGAAAAGTATGCCTTGATATAGGTGCTTCAACAGGCGGATTCACAGACCTTATGCTTCAGCGTGGTGCAGAAAAGGTATTTGCAGTTGATGTGGGACACGGTCAGCTTGCAGAGTCACTTTGCCGTGATGAGCGTGTTGTCAATCTTGAAGGAACTGATATACGCAATGTATCGGCTGAAATGCTTGGCGGTCAGGCTGATTTCATTTCCGCTGACGTTTCTTTTATTTCGCTCACACTTATCCTTCCGAAAATATATGAACTTCTAAAAGACGGTGCGTGTGCGGCTGTTCTCATCAAGCCGCAGTTTGAGGCAGGGAAAAAGGATATCGGCAAACACGGAATTGTTAAGAATAAGAAGGTTCATGTGCGTATTCTTGGTGAAATAGACCTTTTTGCTTCTTCGTTGGGTTTTGTCTGTGAAAAATATACGTTTTCACCGATCAAGGGAGGCAGCGGAAATATTGAGTATCTCGTGAAGCTTTGCAAAAAAAGCGGTTCACCCGTGATACACGATTTCAAGGAACTGACAGACAGTTCTTTCAGTAAACTTTAAGGAGAGCTTTTATGAAAGCGGCATTATATCCGAATTTTCAGAAAATAAATGCACTTGCCTGTGCAAGGGAAGCCTGTGATGTTCTGGCAGCGGCAGGCATTGAAACGGCTGTAAGCGATAAATTCAAAGCTGATTTTGCCGATAAGCCGAATGTTATATTTGAGGATATCAGCGTTTCTGCTGATACTGCCGATGTTGTGCTTGCTATCGGCGGCGATGGAACTATTTTACGCTGTGCCAAATTCCTCATAGGCAAGGATACAAGACTACTCGGCATAAATACGGGTACTCTCGGATTTATGGCAGGTCTTGAGTCAGACCAGCTTGATAAGCTTAGTCTGCTGAAAACGGGAGACTATGAAATTTCTGAACGCATGACTCTTGATATAGTATGCTGTACCGCTGACGGCGAAAAGCATACTACTGCACTCAACGAGGTTTCAGGCAGGTCTGCAAGCTTTCGTATCTGCGATTTTGAGGTCTATTCGGAAAACTATCTTGTCGGAAAATACCGTGCTGACGGAGTTCTTTTCAGTACGCCTTCGGGTTCAACAGCCTACGCTCTCTCAGCAGGAGGTCCGATAATTGAACCGGACCTTGAATGTATAGAAATGACGCTTGTCTGTCCTCATTCACTTTTTTCAAGGGCAACCCTCTTTGCCGCAGGACGCAAACTGCGTATGAAAAATACAACACCTGTTTCAAAGGGCGAGAATATGGTTGTGAATGTCGACGGCGAACATTTCGCAGATTTGAAGGCTTCGGAGTCTATCGAGATATATCGTGGAAAAAATAAGATAAGCTTTATTGATATTATCGGTAATTCATTTCATGAATCACTCTGCACGAAAATGTGCAAGCCAATAAAATAGGAGGATAGCTATGAAAAATCGCAGACATGATGCAATTCTGGAAATCATTACTGAACAGTCGGTTGGAACACAGGAACTTCTTATAGAACTCCTTGCTGAAAGAGGCATAAAAACTACTCAGGCTACCCTTTCAAGAGATATTCAGCAGCTTTCTCTCGTAAAACAGCGTGACGAAAAAGGCGATTTCAAATATGCCCTTCCTATAGCGGCTGCCGAGGAAAAAAGTCTTTTTGAGGAAGCGGTTATTTCCGTGGATTATGCCATGAATATTATTGTTCTGAAATGTCGTGCAGGAATGGCTCAGGGTACCTGTGCAGCTATCGACTCAGTTAATCATCAGGGCGTTGTGGGAACTATTGCTGGTGATGACACTATTTTTATCCTCGTAAGAAGCGAGGCTGATGCAAAAAAGCTTTCAAAGAAATTCAGAAGTGAGCTTTTTCCGAGGAGGTAATTCAGTTAAATGCTAAAGGAAATCTATATCCGCAATCTTGCCGTTATCAAAGAAGCTGTCATTCCTCTCGGCGGCAAACTAAATATATTTACGGGTGAAACAGGTGCAGGAAAATCTATTCTTATAAATGGCATAAATGCCGTTCTTGGTCAGAGATGTTCAAAGGATATTGTCAGAACAGGCTGTGATAAAGCTGTTATTACGGCTCTTTTCACCAACCTTTCAGATGAGATTTGTTCAAAACTTGATGAACTCGGTATTTCTCATGACGGTGAAGAAATAATCGTTACCCGTGAGATTAGTGCGGACGGCGGAAGTGTGGCTCGAATAAACAGCCGTACTGCTTCGGCTTCACTTTTAAAGGAAATAGGCTGTATGCTCATAAATATCCACGGTCAGCATGATAACCAGATTCTTCTCGACAGCGAAAGACATTTGCAGATACTTGATGATTTCGGCGGAGATAATTCTTTTCTTGAGGCATACAGAGTTACGTTCCGTGAACTTCAGCATACCGCAAGAATGCTCGGTGAACTGAAGAAACGTGAACAGGCAGGTGCAGTCCGCAGACGTGAACTCAACGAAATTATTGACGATATCGGTGAGCTTGAACTAAGAATTGGTGAGGACGACGAGCTGGAAAACGAATATCAGACTGCTAAAAATTCACAAAAAACCATTTTTGCGATAAAAGCGGCAGTTGCTGCACTGACAGGGGAAGATGCTGCGAACGATATGATAGTTTCAGCCGAAACCGAAATTGCAGGATATTCCGATGAAAACCCGAAATTTGCAGAACTTTATGAACGTCTTTCAGCCACAGAAATTGAAATTGCCGATATCGCTTCGGAGCTTGAAAATCTTTCGGACAAAATTGAATTGGACGGTCAGCGGCTTGATTACCTCGGAAACCGCCTCGGCTGTATCAATAAGCTGAAAAGGAAATATGCTTCCGATTGCGATGGGCTTGTAAAAATGTACGATGACGCTTGCAGGGAGATAATGCAGCTTGAAAGCTCCGGTGACGAAATAAGGGAACTAAGCGAAAAACGTGAACAGCTTCTTCATAAGGTCACAGAACAGGCTAAGGCTCTTTTCGATTACCGTGAAAAGACTGCCGAAAATTTTGCGGAAAGGGTTACGGCAGAGCTTGAATTTCTCAATATGTCGGGAGTTGTGATAAAGGTGCGGCACGAGAAAGGCAAGCTTACTGTTAACGGTATGGATACGGTTGAATTTCTGATTTCTGCGAACAAGGGAGAAGAACCAAAGCCTATATCCCGTATTGCTTCGGGAGGCGAGCTTTCAAGAGTCATGCTTGCACTGAAAAGCGTTATTGCCGATAAGGACAGCATTCCCACTATGATTTTTGATGAGATAGATACAGGCGTAAGCGGTAAGGCAGCACAGAAAATAGGCATAAAGCTCCGTGAAATAGGCAGACTGCGTCAGGTAATATGTGTTACACATCTCTCACAGATTGCTGTTATGGCTGACGAACATCTCATGATAGAAAAATCAGTTATTGATGACCGTACAGAAACTCATGTCACCGTACTTGATATGAACGGCAGAGTTGCTGAAATTGCCCGTATTATGGGCGGTGACCAGCCAAGCAGCCTTATGCTTGACAATGCAAGGGCGGAAATTGAGAAGGTATTGGTATAATGGCTTCTATAAAAACCCCTTCTAATATTGCTCCGCCAACTAAATCCTGAATTTTTCAGCTTGTCCTGAAGAAGAAATTCTGCGTCAGAAAACCTTGAAATACGAGGTCTCTCCCTGTGGGAGAGGTGTCAGCGAAGCTGACAGAGAGGTTGACCGACAGACCGGTATTCCTGCGGTTTTCTTCCTTGACTTTCTCCTTCATTACTTCGCATAAAATATTCAAGATTTAATTGGCGGAGCAATAAAAAACGGCTATGCACAGCCTATGCTGTACCTATCTGTTTTTCTTACTTAAAACGGGTTTTTAGAGATGCCCATAATACAAAACTTGTTTTTCGGAGGTTTATATTTTGAAAATTTATTCAACCCGTCACGGTCAGACTGATTACAACAAACATGATTTTATTCTTGGTACAACCGATATTCCTCTCAACGAAATGGGACTTTCACAGGCTCGTGAACTTGCAGAAAGGGTTCATGAAATTGGCGATATTGACATTATTATTTCTTCACCCATGAAACGTGCCTTATCTACGGCAAATGCTGTTGCTGAAAGGTGCGGGCTTGAAATTATTACCGATGAAAGGCTTCGTGAGTGGGATTACGGAAATTTTGAATCAAAAACCCGTTATACCGAAGGTTTTCATGAGAATAAAGTGAATTTTGGTGTAAAAATGGGTGAAAACGGTGAATCACTCCTACAGCTTTGTCACCGTGTATATTCAGCTATTGATGATATTATAACAAAATACAGCGACAAAACAGTTCTTATAGTAAGTCATGGCGGCGTTTGCAGAGCCATTGAAACTTACTTTCACAATATGTCAAACAAAGAGTTTTTAAACTGGTTTATGGATAACTGCCAGATTATTTGTTACGATACAGACAGCGGAGGATATAATGAAGATAGGTGTTGACTATTATCCTGAAAAACAGGATAAACAGATTTGGAGCCATGATGCAGGTCTTATGGCTGAAAACGGAGTAAAAATTGTCAGAATAGGAGGAATTGTCTGGTCTGAATATGAGCATTCAGACAGCGAATACTCTTTTGGCTGGCTTGATGAACTTATAACTGTTTTTGCCGATTTCGGCATTGAAACGGTTCTTTGTATTCCTGTAGAAAAGCCGCCTTTGTGGTTTTTTCAGGAATATCCGGATACGGTTCGTTCGGATATTGACGGAAACCTGCGGCAGTTCTGTGTTCTGGACAGATGCTGTGTTAATGCACTGAAATACAGAGAATATGCTGTCCGCCTTACTTTGAATCTTGTAAGAAGATTCAGGGATAACAAAAATATTGTCGCATGGCAGATAGGAAATGATATCAAGGCTTATCCATGCGGCTGTAATAATTGCAGAGAGATGTTCAGAAGCTGGCTTCTTAATAAGTATGATGGGTTTGAGAATATCAGCGAAACCTTCTGGCAGACCATCAATATTTCAGAGTATTCTCATATAAGTCAGGTTCAGCCTCCTTCACTCTACCCTGAGGAAAGAAGAAGTCCTGCACTTAGTATGGAATACAGCAGATTTGTTTCCGAATCAGCAAATGCTTTTGCAAGCCTGATAGCTCTTAGCATAAAAAGAGAACTTCCGAATGCCTGTGTTACGGTTTCAACCGCTTTACAGGGTGATACGCCGAATCTTTACAATCTTTATGATTATATGGATTTTGCTTCATTTGATAATTTCCCTTCATTTAACGCTGACGAAAAGGGAATAGTAAAGGAATCTCTTTCATTCAGCCTTGATGCAGTGCGTGGTCTTAAACAGAAAAAATTCTGGGTTATGGAAAGAATTGGCGGTCATACGAAATATCCGAAGGCAGTCCGTCCTGATGCTATAAAAGGTTTCTCATTACAGGCAATTGCTCACGGTGCGGACACTATAATTCATTCGGCATGGAGAGCACCTCACAGCGGTGTGGATACGGCGGTTCAGGGAATACTTGAACATGACAGTGTTCAGGGACGCAAGCTTACTGAACTTTCTGAACTTTGTGAGGCTGTTTCAAAACTTAGTGTTATTGATACTACCACAATAGTTTCAGATATAGCAATTATCTGTTCTCCTGAATGTGATATGGCACTCAATATCCTGCCGCAGTCCGAAAACTACAGCTATTTTGGTCAGCTGAAAAGCTTTCATGCCGCATTTACACATTACGGTGCAAATGTAGACATTGTTTCTCCAACAGATGACCTGAAAAATTATAAGGTTGTGGTCGCTCCTTCACTGTTTATCAGAAATAAGCGTACTTCAGAAAATATTTTCAGATATGTTCTTAACGGCGGTACTCTCATTATGACCAACCGCAGCGGTGTGAGGGACGAATATAATAACTGCCTTACAGATATTATCCCAAATGAATACAGAGAACTTATAGGTGCGGATATAACAGAATGTGATGCTTTGGGCAGAAGAAAAAATGTAATTACCGATTTTTCGGGAAATACGTTTGAATGCGGTCAGTGGTGCGATATCATGAAGCTGACTACTGCCAAAGCCTATGCAGAGTATAAAAACGATTTTTACGCCTCAACACCTGCGGTTACTCTTAACCGTTACTGCGGCGGTATTGCATATTATGTCGGAACAGTCTGTGAACAGGCATTTTATGACAGCTTTGCTGGAAATATAATGATGCAGACAGGTATCCCAAAGCTTATCGGTCTGCCCGAAGGCATTGAGGTTACCACACGCACAAACGGTCTTGATGAATTTATTTTCTTTTTCAATAATTCGCTTAACTATGTTACATTTCCGCTTCCAAAGCCTATGTACAGTCTGTTTGATTCTGCTGAAATAGAAAATATTAAGCTGAAACCGTTTGCTGTCGGAATCGTCAGAAAGTAGGCGTTGTATGAGAATTGTACTTCAAAGAGTTACATCAGCAAGTGTGTCTGTTGACGATAAAATTATCGGAAGCATAGGAACAGGAATCCTTCTCCTTTTCGGTGTAGGTCATGACGACTCTGAAGATGACTGCCGCCGTCTTGCCGATAAAATTATCGGTCTCAGAATTTTTTCAGATGAAAACGATAAAATCAACCTCAATCTTGCAAGCGTAGGAGGTTCGATACTTGTAGTTCCACAGTTTACCCTCTATGCCGACTGTCGTAAGGGAAACCGTCCAAACTTTATTCAGGCGGCTGAACCTAAAGAAGCCGAAAAACTTTACGATTATTTCGTCGCTTACCTAAAAAGTAAAGGACAAAATGTCGAAACAGGTTCTTTCGGTGCAGATATGAAGGTCAAACTTTTAAATAACGGCCCGTTTACAGTTTTTCTTGAATGAAATTATAACCTCAGTCAATACTATTTATAGACACCTTTGAAACCCCCTTCTGATAAAAAACGGGTTTTTGAGGTGTCTTTATGATTTTTTTATTGAGATTC
>JAZQND010000075.1:0-7446 GCA_045627145.1 Ruminococcus sp.
GGTACAGTAGATGCAAGAAAAGCCATCGAAGGCGTGCTTTCGCACTACGAGAGGGCTTGACGCAGCAGATGCTGTGCATAGATGCTTTTTCTCAGAAGGGGTTTTTAGAGGTGCCCTAAAGTGATAAGTTTGAACTTTTTATAAGCTAACATTTTCAGGCTCTCTTTTATGTTTTTACGAATTGTAAATTTTTTCTCATTTCTATTGAAATATTCTGTGCAATGTGGTATAATAACATTATAGTTTCTTTTTGGGAGGATAAATATGGAATTAGAAACCGTCGTTGCGGTTGACAGCTTAGGATTCGCTATGCTTGTAATTCTGCTGATTAGCAGCAGAAACTCCAGATTGCGTGGATTGAACAGTGATAAGATCTTCACTTCTATAATAGTAATTACAGCCATATCCTGTGTAGTTGAACTGCTTTCTTTCATAGTCGATAAAAAACCGACTTTTTTTGCAAGTATACTTAATATAGGTACAAACAGCTTCCTTTATCTTGCAAATATTGTTGATTCATATTTATGGTGCATTTACGTTGACCAGCGTTTGTTCGGAAACAAACATAATGCAAAAAAATTGTACCCCATTCTGGCTCTGCCTGCATTAGGCGGACTTCTTGAACTGTTTTTGAATTTTAAATTCAACTTCCTTTTCAGCTTTGACACAAACAATGCCTACCACCGTGAGCCTTTCGGTTATTCACACCTCATTATTACAGGTATTTACCTCGGATTAAGCGTATGTATCAAAGCTGCACATTACCGTAAATACGGAAAAATACGCTTCTTCCCTATCTGGATATTCCTTATTCCTGTAATTCTGGGTGCATTGGCACAAATTTTCTGCTACGGAATCTCATTGGTATGGTGCTGCGTGGCACTCGGTCTTATCGGTATGCACATGAGTCTGCAAAACGAACTTGCCTATGTCGATCCACTTACTAAACTCTATAACCGAACTTATCTCAACTTCATCGTTGCAAATATGAGCAACAAATATAATACTGTCGGCGGTATCATGCTTGATATGGACTATTTCAAATCTATCAACGATACCTATGGTCATGAGGCAGGCGACAACGCTTTAAGTGATATTTCTTCTATAATAAGAAAAAGTATCCCCGATAAAACTATCCCAATACGTTTTGCCGGTGATGAGTTTATCATCTTCTGTCCTGAATATGATGAGGCTAAAATGGATGAGATCATAGGAAAATTAAGATATGAAGTTTCACAATTCAATAAAACCGGAATCAGACCTTATGTGCTTTCATTCTCCGCCGGAGTAAGTACGCTTGTACGCTTCTCTGATACAGATTATTTCCTGCGTCAGCTTGACGAAAAAATGTATGAGGAGAAAAAGCTAAAACACCATAGATAGGCTCAAAACCTGACTGCTCAAAATTTTTCAAAAAAATTTGAAAAAATTTCAAAAAAGGGGTTGACAAACCCGAAAATATTTGATATAATATTAAAGCAGTCAGGTGAGCTGCTGATGCGAGTGTGCTGGAATAGGCAGACAGGCACGTTTGAGGGGCGTGTGTCGAAGGACGTATGGGTTCAAGTCCCATTACTCGCACCACTAAAACCATTTGCTTTTTGCAAATGGTTTTTTTGTTTTTATACGACAAAATTGAGGTGATTTTATGGACATTAATAAATTCTATCATGGAGACGACTTTGAAGCTTTTAACTTTCTCGGATGTCACCTTTCAGACTTCTCTGCAATTTTCAGAACTTACGCTCCAAACGCTTCCAAAGTTTCACTTATCGGAGATTTCAGCAATTGGCTCGAAATTCCAATGAAGCCCGTTAAAGACGGCAGATTTTTTGAAGTCTCCTGCAAAAACGCAAAAGAAGGTATGCGTTATAAATACCGTATCTACGACCGGAAAGGCAATTATATCGACCACTGCGATCCCTACGGCTTCGGTATGGAACTGCGGCCGGGAACTTGTTCCGTTATCCGCAGTATCACCGATTTTTCCTTCACGGACGGCGAATGGCTCGAAAATCGAACCGACTGCCGTGACAAGCCTATGAATATCTATGAAGTCCACCTCGGCTCGTGGAAGCAAAAAACAACAGATAAAGACTCTGCCGACGGCGACCAATGGTTCAGCTATTCCGAAATTGCAGATAAGCTCATCAGCTACGTCATGGAGTTCGGCTACAACTTTATAGAACTTATGCCTATCAGTGAACACCCCTGTGACGAATCATGGGGCTACCAGAGTACAGGTTTTTTCGCTCCGACCGCACGTTACGGCAAACCCTGTGAGCTTATGGAATTTGTAAATAAATGCCACCTTGCAGGAATAGGCGTTCTCCTTGACTTCATTCCTGTCCATTTTGCCGTTGACCACTACGCTCTTACCGAATACGACGGCACAAAGCTTTATGAATATCCGAACGATGATGCAGGCTACAATGAATGGGGCAGCCGTAATTTCATGCACGCTAAAGGTGAAGTTCGCTCATTTTTACAGTCTGCCGCAAACTACTGGCTTGAGATATACCATTTCG
Organism: Ruminococcus sp.; assembly: GCA_045627145.1. Taxonomy (GTDB): domain Bacteria; phylum Bacillota; class Clostridia; order Oscillospirales; family Ruminococcaceae; genus Ruminococcus. The sequence goes on from JAZQND010000075.1 coordinate 2,529, forward strand.
ACGGACTTCGCATGGACGCAATACGCAATATAATCTACATGAATGGTGAGGAATACCGTGGTGAAAACCGTGCCGCAATTGAATTTATCAAGTCCATGAACTGCGGACTTAAAGCCCGTCACCCCTCCGCAGTTATTGCCGCAGAGGACTCCTCTGCCTATCCGAAAGTTACTGCTCCTGTTTTCGACGGCGGTCTTGGTTTTGATTATAAATGGGACTTAGGCTGGATGCACGATACCCTTGAATATTTTCAGTCAGCACCTATGTACAGAACCCGTGACTACCATAAACTGACCTTCTCCATGCTCTATTTCTACAACGAAAAATTTATTCTCCCCTTCTCACACGACGAGGTAGTTCACGGAAAGGCAACTATTTCCCAGAAGATGAACGGTCAGTATCCGGATAAATTTCCGCAGGCAAGGGCTATGTATATGTACATGATAGCCCACCCCGGAAAAAAGCTCAACTTTATGGGCAACGAGTTCGCACAGCTTCGTGAATGGGACGAAAAACGTGAACAGGACTGGGATATGCTGAAATATCCGCTTCACGATTCATTCCGTGAGTATATTAAGACTTTGAACATGATATACCTCAAATACACCGCACTTCACTATGATTACGACAGCACTAATTTTATGTGGGATGACTGCAATTCCGCTGAACGCTGTATTTATGCGATACGCAGAAAAAGTGCTGACGGCGATATCCTTGCTGTTTTAAACTTTTCCGATTGGTTTCAGGCAGACTACAAAGTAACAGTTGGTGAAAATTTTGAAGCTGAACTTCTTCTTGATTCTGATAATCAGATATACAGCGGACGTACCCCCGACGGAAAAACTGTCTGGAAATATGAAAAAGACAAAATGTATATGGATATTCCGCCATTCAGCGGAAGAATGTTTCTTTTAAAGCATAAAAACAATAATCCTGCGGATATATTGTCATAAAAATTGAAGCCGCCAGTTTCCTGACGGCTTTTTCTTATCTGTAATTTTTGGCTAACCTGTAGTCAACCGCACCTGAAAATGCATCATAGAAAATTTCTTCATTATCCGAATTAGCAACCAGATAGCAGTTTTTATAAAGCACAGGAATAAAACCAAACTGTGAAAGTACACCTCGTTCTGCATCCGAATATGCGTTGACCAATTCGGAAACCGACGGACATTTCAGTATTCCCGTTGAATAATCCTGACCGCCAAGAGCATATTTCAGACAATCTGTATTTTCAAATGCACGGATAGCCGAAAGACCGCTTGCACTTCTTCCCTTCAGCGGATAAAGTGCGATACTGTAATCGCCGCTTGCAATACGGTCATAAAACTCCTCATCTGTGACATCCTCAATGCCGACATAGATGCCGAGCGTATCCTGCCAAGCCTGTGAGAGAACGTGGAGAGGCCCTGAATTGACAACGGCAGAATTTACAAGTATCTTTGTGCTGTCTATTGAACGTGTACCAAGTTCAAATTTAGCCTTTTCGAGGTAACTTTTAGCATCGTTTACGTTATAAACATCAAACTGACTGTCTGATGAAAGCTCACGGTAACTTCTGCCGAAAAGGTCTGTTGCAGGCGGAAAAATACCGTATGCTTCCTTAACGTCACTGCTTAACTGCTTGCCGAGAGCCTTACGGTCAATTGAAAGTGAAAGTGCTTTTCGCAGATTAAGGTTGGAATATATTTCATTATCGGTATTGAAAATCAATCCGAGAGTAATTGCCATATCCTTTTCTATAAGGTACTTATCCGGATTATAGCCCGAACTGCTTAGAGTTGTAAAGCATTCCGAAGCTTCCTCCTTAAAATCCTGACGTATCTCTGCTTCACTGTCCTTAATATCAAAGCTTAAAAATGTTGGAGCTATCTCGTATTTTTCGTTCTCGTTTATGTCATTTTTCTTCATATACAGGATATTCTGATTTCCGTAAGGATCAAAGAACCACTGTCTTAGAAAAAAAGCACCGTTTGACATTACAGATTCATCATCAAGTCCGTAACGTCCTTTGGTTGAACGGAAAAAGCTCTCATTGCAGGGGTAAGCCGCAGGAGAAGCGAGAAGTCCGAGAAATTCCGCACAAGGATAATCAAGATTGATTTTCAGCGTATATTTATCAAGAGCCGCAACACCTGCAAGTTCAAGTGCAAGCTCACCTTTATATATTTGTTCGCCATGCTGAATACAGAGGAAGTCCTGAGCATAGGGCGAATGCATTGACGGATCAATAAGCCGTCTGAGGGCAAAGGCGTAATCATCAGCAACAACAGGGAAATATTCGCCCTGTTCGATAATATCGTTCTGATTTCGGTCAAGAAACCAGTAATTATCCTCTCTGAGGTAAAAAGTATATTCAAGACCGTCAGCGGAAACTTCGTAATCCTTGGCATTACAGCAGCTTATATTGCCTTTGTCGTCAGCAGAAAGCAGACCGCTGAACAAATTTTTTATAACTGTAGCAGATGAAGCGTCAACAGCATACTGCGGATCGAGAGTTTCGGGGTTTCCGTTTAGCGAAAGACTGTACATGAAACCTGAACCGTCGCCCTTATCGCTTGTTCCGCACGAACCGAACAAATTCAGACACATCGCTGAACAAAGTATCAGCGGTATTATTTTCTTCATTAAGTTTCCTTTCTGATGAAAAGTTATCATTAAAAATAATTCGTTCAAAAGCTTCACAGCCTTAGTTCATAAGGGCTGAAACGATGAATCCGCCTGAATTATCTCCTGAAATTGTATAGTCTTTTCCTGTTGGAACAGGAACTTCTGTATTTCCGCCGGCAGCAACAGGAACATAATATACGTTATAGAGGTCAGAACCGACAGTAATTTCAAGAGGATCACTGCTGTTATGCTCCTTAACTTTGTTGAGATATTCCTCTAAACAGAGGTCATTCTGTTTGATATAAACGGCATGAGGAATACCGACATAGCGGTAAGTATAGGTTCTTGCACGTTCATTAGTATAATCTTCCTTGCCTTCAGGATAACGAAGAATAAAACCGTATTCAGCAGCATTTTCGTCTATCCATGCATAATCGCCGACAGAGGAATAATAGCCTGAGCTTGAGCCGTCTTTCGGGAAAATTCCGATATCAAAGGTTCTTGCGGAGTGGTAATCCGTAAAACCGCCTGCAAAGCCTGAAAGACCGCTGTTATATTTATCATTTTGTTCTTCAAGGGTACGATATCCGCCGATAACTGTAATATCGTTTTCATTACCTTTGTCAATAAATCCCTTCATAAGACCGTTAAGCTGTTCAACGACCTTAGAATCAAGTTTAGTAACAAGGTCACAGACGCTGTAGCAAGATGTGTCGATATGGTCAAAGAGCGTTACGATGTCGGTATCGCCTTCAGGAAAATTATAGACGTGTTCAACGTTAATAAGCACGAGGTCACCTTTATAAATATCGTCGGAACTATAGGTTTCACTTGAATATCTGGAAATGTCGGTTTCCTTTTCTGTAGGTGCAGTTTGAATTATACCTGCAACGGTTTCGTCTCTTGGATCGAGGTTGTCCACGATAGTAGACTGTGATGGGGATTCTGTAGCAGCCTGAGTAGGAATAATATCAGGTTCAGAAGGTTTTTTTCGTGTCAGACCGTTAATGCATGAAGATGCTACGACTGAAACGGCTGCTATAGCAAGCACAGCTCCAAGGATACGGTCATATCTGATTTTGTATCTGGTTGAAGCCTTTTTTCTTTTCTGGTTTCTGCGTGTATTTCCATCGTTCATATCGAAATAAATGCTCCTTAAAAATCATTATTTCTGCCCGTTATGCATATCTGCATGGGCTTTGAATTTATTTATTGCTCCACCAATTAAACATTACCAAAAGACGAAGTTAAAAATCAAGTTTATCAAGGATGACGACGAAGAAATACTTCCGTATTTCAAGGAGAAAGACGCAGAGAAATTGAATTTTTAACAAGTATTGACTGCAAGGTTTAGTTGGTGGAGCAATAAAATGAATGAGGGCATTGACGTTTTATCAATGCAATACACTTATTATATCATATATACACTTGGTTGTAAAGTAAATTTTTAATTTTTCACAAAGTAAGCGGAGAGTAAGAGCGTTGAAGAAAATTTGTTAAAAATTAAATATATATTTATGTGTATTGACATTACAGAACAAATGTTCTATAATAGTAATCAAGGAATAGAACATAAGTTCGTGCGGTTATTCATAGCAGTTCAAAACACAATTACTACAGTTTTACCTAAAGTCAGGAGGTTAGGAAATGGAAAAAATGTTATCAGGCTATATTCAAAGCAGTGAACTCGCAAAAAAACGTATTGTTGAACTTACTGCATTAAGAAGTAATTTACGAAAAAGAGGCGAAATATCAAAAATCAACGATTTGCACCTTGACCAAAGAATAAAACTTCTTTATGACGAAAACTGTCAGATGCAGGAAATTATCACCATTCTCAATTGTTATATCAGGAGGTCCGGTAATAGTGTCAAGACGTGAAAGCTATTCCGATACTTACACTGGCAAAGCCGACGAAAATATCCGTGCAATTTTGCAGTGTGACGACGATTCTTCCATCAGACTTAAAAAAATTCTGCTGGATATAATTAAATTTGAACTTACTCCAAGGCAAAAAGAAATAATCACCCTTTACTATTTCAGAGATATGGATATAGTTCAGATAGGCAAAAAACTTGGTATCACTCCACAAGCTGTCTCCGCAGTTATGGCAAGAGCAAGACTCCGTATGCTGCGGATTCTGAAGTTTTATAAATAAGTTTTAAAAAACTATGGAAAATTTATCGCAGATGTGGTAAAATATAAAAGGCAGTATTGTTCTCAAATCTAAAGCAAAGCACGTCTGACCGCTTTAACTTACATATTTCCGTCAGGTCAAACATATTTAAGGCAACACCGCACAAAGCAC
>JAZQND010000076.1:0-4413 GCA_045627145.1 Ruminococcus sp.
TTATTGAGGTCAATGCTTCCTATGATGGAATATCCGAAATAGTATGCGTTGTCAATGCAGTCTGACGGGAGAAGAATGTCTTCCGGAGGAATATAGTCGCATTCATCGTCTAAACCGCATTTCGGAATGTAGCATTCGTAATTTTCGGCACTCTCTATCTCGGTTATCGAACAGCCTGCGTAATCCGTAATAAGATACATGAATCCGGCAGGAGCTATTCTAACGTCATTATATTCGCCTTCCTGATAGTAAACGCTGATAACTTCGGGATCAATGTCTTTTGTAAGGAAAGCGGCGAAAGTGGTTGAGTATGATGAAAAATCTGATTCTTCATATAAGGTAAGGCTGTAGTTTGAGCAGACACCGATAATTGCGATCATATCGTTGTAAACGTACATATCATTTACGGAAACAGAAGAAGGAGAGTAATCAAGAATACTGCTTATATCAATTGTTGTTGTATCCTTAAATTTGCCGTTGTCCGTTTCGGCGATTCTGAGGAGAGGAGCATCTATTTCTCCTTTCTCATTAAATGTGTCGTTACTGTTGAAAAGGTAATAGATATTTTTTCCGTCGGTTTTTACGATATCGGCTTCAAGGACGTTTTCTTCCTGATTGTAAGTGTCAGAGTAGTCCGGATTTTCGTAATTATTTTCGTCGGGCTGAGAATCGGAAGTATGTGGGGTATCGGTTTCTGTAAAAGTATCTGAAACTTCTTCATCTGAGAACATATATTGTTCAGGTTCGGTATCTGCTTCATATTCTGCGGCATCATCATAAGCCGCTTCTTCCTCTATTGCTTCTTCTACAAAGTCGGCTGATTTAACTATGCCATTTGTTTTAGGTAACAGTTGACTATTTTTTCTTGTTTTCTTGGCTGATTTTTCAAATATTGAGTAAACCTCAGCATAATCTGCCGCACCACTCATATATGAATGCTGGTCAACCTTTTCTGCAATTGGTTCAATTTTCGTGGTGGAAGTTGTAGTTGGTTCGGAAACGGAAGCTGAGGGCTTATTTGAATCGGGAGTTTTGCGTGAGAGGTAGTTGACAGAACCGCCTGCAATAACGGTAACTGCTGCGGCAGCGGCGGCAACACGTCCTGCAACAGAGATTTTGCTTCTCTTATTTTTTTGTGCATTACGGTCAAGCATTTCTTTTATACTATCAGGTTCAAGTTCCTGCGGAACAGGTTCTGATTCAAGTATTTCTTTGATTTTATCATTATTGTTCATAAGTATTCTCCCTTCTGATACTATTCAGTGGAAAGCTCCATGCGGAGTTTCTCTTTTATTCGAGTTAGTCTTGAACGTACCGTGCTTGCCTTTATATCACATATTTCGGATATTTCACCGCTTGAATATCCTCCGAGTACCGACATTGACAGCAGAAGTCTTGAATTACTGTCAAGCTTCTGAAGTGCTTCATTAAGTTCAACTGAATCGTAGCTGAAATCGTCTGTAAGCGGAAGATTTTCGTCAAGTTCGTCCGAAGGAGAAAAATATTCACGCTGTTTGCGTTTGATTTTTGCAGATAGGATAGTCATTATCCAGCTTTTGAATTTATCTGCATCTTTCAGTTTATTTATAGAACAGAAAGCATCAAGAACTGCATCGCTTACTGCGTCACTTGCATCATGAGAGTTACGCAGACTGTAAAGTGCAATATGGTACATATCTTTATATACTGTGGAATAGAGCCTTGCAAACGCTTCTGAGCTGCCTTTCTGTGCAAGCTTGATATCTGCGTTCAGGTCATTCATTGGGATCCCTCCTTTTTTGAGCATAAGCTCTGAATCGATTCGGCAGAGGTTATTGACCTCATCTGCAATATAAGTGTCAGAAGTGACTGAAATTGACAATTGTCAAAGTGAACTTTGTATAATGCTACAACTCAAACTTCTGTTTTTAGTTGAATATGCACATAAATGTGTATATTAATAAAAATAATCGGTTTTTGGTGGATAAAATGCGTATAGTTATATTGACAAATAATAAAACTTGTTGTATAATTGTAATATAGTCGGAAATCGTCCGACATTTACGCCATAATAATCAGCATTCGGCTGATTCGGCGGTGAAAATTTTCAGGGGTGAAAAATTTGAACAAGAAGAAACGGCCAATCTGCGGCGTAGTGGCTGCAGAGGCAAACAGCGTCGAGCAAAGGCAGATTCTGTTCGGAATTATCGGACAAAATCAGCAGCTTGGTGTGGATACTGTAGTTATATCCAATATCTACAATCCTAACATCAAGGAACAGGAGTTATACTCCGAAAATATGATTTATGACCTCATCTTTTCCGAGGACATAGATACTATTATTTTCATTCATGAATCGTTTGTTAACGATGAACTGAGAAAAAATGTTATTGACAGAATCTTTTGCAGGAATATCCCTGTTGTGGCTATCGGAAACATTAATGATGGCTTTGACCTCTCAAAGTGCAGTTTTGTCAATACAAGCGATTCAAACGACATTGAGGATTTGACAAACCATCTCATCGAAGAACACGGCTTTACGGATATACATATCCTGACAGGACAGAGCTTCCTTGAGGCTTCTGAACTCCGTGTTGACGGCTACCGCAGAGCTTTGGAATCTCATGGTATCGCTTTTGAAAAAAGTAAGGTGTTCTATGGCGATTACTGGATGAATTCAGGCAATGCACTCGCTGAACGCTACCATAGCGGTGAACTGAAGCTTCCGCAGGCAATAGTCTGTGCCAACGACTATATGGCTTACGGTCTTATTGACCGTTTTGCAGAACTGGGCATTTCCGTTCCCGATGATGTTTCTGTTGTTGGTTATGAGTATGTTGGCAACAGAGAAATGCATACTCCGGTTCTGACAACCTATCAGCGAAACCGTGTCAAACTTGGAGAAATTGCTGCACAAAAATTATTTGCCATAATGAATGGCAAGGAATTTAATTATACTCCGCCCAAAGGAAATATTATCCTCGGTGACAGCTGTAAATGCGGAGTAAACAAAAAGCTGTTTATTGATGAACTGAAAATCGCAAGAGTTAAAAAAGACTTTGAACATTTCAATCTTTTTAATCCGCTTGACCAGGAACTGACAATGTCCCGTACCCTTGATGAATTTGTCAAGACCTGCGGTACTTTTCAGTGGCAGGTACGTTCTGTTAACGATATCTTTTTCTGCCTTTATAAAAACTGGTATGATAATGAATCACAGCCTTCAGATGTTTTGAGCTGCCGCAGTATCGTACCATGGGGCGATAATATTCCATTTGATATCAATAAATATGGTCTTGCCGAATTTCTGAGCCGCTGGGAACTCCCCTATGTCTATTACTTCACTCCGCTGTTTTTCAACGAGAGAATGTTCGGTTATTCGGTTCTGAAATATGATATTCCCGATACCTATGACGATATCTATAGAAACTGGATAAAATCAGTTTCAAATGGTCTTGAGTTCCTTCGCATGAAAAATGATATAAAATACCTTACACAGTGCCAGAATCTGTCTGAAAAACGTGATACGCTTACAGGTATGTTTAACGAAAACGGCTTGAGAGGCGTTTATCAGTCAAGCTATAGCAATGACAGTAATGCTGTGCTTGTAGTTATGAAGGTTTGTCTGGCTGTTGACGGTTTTTCCGATATGGATGATAAAATTGAAGCTATTGTTGATGCGGCAGAGGCTGTTCGTCAGTTCTGCGGAAATCAGGAAAACTGCGGCCGTGTTAATGATAATACCTTTGTCTGCATTATTCGTGAGGAATGCGAACCTGAAACGGCGGCAGACAAGCTGTGTTCTGTTCTCATTCAGCATAAGGTTTATATGGAGAAATTCGGTACAGATTCATTTGTCTGTTCAGCTGTAAGATGTGAGGAACGTTCATATACGGAATTGTATGAGAAATGCTGTGAACAAATCGAGATACAACTGAAAAGCAGCGAAAATATGAAAAATCAGCCTCATTATTCCGAAATGCTGAAAATACGAAGCTATATCTATATGAATCCGCAGGAAAGCTATGAGCCTGAAAAACTGCGAAAGCTCTATCCTTACAGTGCCGGTCATCTCCGTGAACTTTATAAGAAGTGTTTCGGAGTAAGCATACATCAGGACTGCATTTCCGCAAGAATATCAAGAGCTAAGTATTACCTCACTGCTACCCCTATGAATATGGCGGAAATCGCAGAGAAGTGCGGATACGTTGACAGCAAATACTTCCTCAGACAGTTTATGTCATCAGTAGGCATGACTCCCGGCCGCTACAGAAATACTTCAAAATAATACCGCATAATATTGCTCCACAAACTAAATCTTGAATTTTTCTGCTTGTCCTGAAGAAGAAATTCTACGTCAGAAAACCTTGAAATACGAGGTCTCTCCCTGTGGGAGAGGTGTCAGCGAAGCTGACAGAGAGGCTGACCGACAGA
>JAZQND010000077.1:0-11059 GCA_045627145.1 Ruminococcus sp.
GGTACAGTAGATGCAAGAAAAGCCATCGAAGGCGTGCTTTCGCACTACGAGAGGGCTTGACGCAGCAGATGCTGTGCATAGATGCTTTTTCTCAGAAGGGGTTTTTAGAGGTGCCCATTATACAGTGAATAAAACTCTGCGGCAGGGTAAATCAGCCGCAAGACCAATTATTCTGCGTCTGTATTCTTTTCGATATAATTTACAATATCGCTTACAGTTTTGATTTCTTCAACTGCTTCGTCAGGAATGGAAAGGTCAAATTCGTCTTCAATAGTTGTGATAAGGTCAACAACATCAAGTGAATCAGCACCGAGGTCTTCCTGAATGTTTGAATCCATTGCTATTTCGTCAGCTTCAATGCTGAGCTGTTCTGCAATTATATCCTTGAGCTTTTCAAAAATCATTATTTTGTCCTCCATTTTATATTCATTAAAATCGTTACTCAATAAAGGCTCCGATTTTTCTAAACTTAGTATAACGTTCTTTAAGCAAAACGTCAATATCTTTTTTGCATTTTTCCGGTATTTTTTGTGACAAATATTCGTAAATATTTTCCGAAATTTTGTCTAAATCGTTATGGGCACCGCCGAGAGGCTCTGCAATTATCTTCTCCGCAACCCCCAGACGAACCATATCTTCCGCTGTAATACGCATAATTTCGCTTGCTTCCTGTTCTCTTGAAGCGTCCTTCCAGAGTATGCTGGCAAATCCTCTTGGCGATAAAACTGAGTATTCAGCATTCTCCAGCATGGCAAGTTCATCACATACTCCAAGTGCCAGAGCACCTCCGCTTCCGCCTTCTCCAAGAACTATTGATATAATAGGAGTACGGAGCGTCATAAATTCTGCTATATTTTTTGCGATTGCCTCACCCTGTCCACGTTCTTCCGCCGCAACTCCGCAGAAAGCACCCGGAGTATCAATAAAGCAGACTATAGGTCTTTGGAACTTTTCAGCCTGTCTTGCAAGCCTTAAAGCTTTTCTGTAGCCTTCGGGATGCGGCATGGCAAAATTACACATCTTGTTTTCATTGATATCTCTGCCCTTGACCTCACCTATAACGGTAACAGGTCTGCCGTTCAGCCTTCCTATACCGCCTATTATCGCTTTATCGTCACCGTAAAGGCGGTCACCGTGCATTTCATAGAAGTCTGTGAATATCATCGGGATATATTCCTTGACAGTCGGTCTGCCTTTGGCGTGGATGATTTGAAGGCGTTCCCAAGCCGTTTTTTTCTCGCCCATTTTCAGACCTCCTTTTCTTTCGGATAATAGCCGTGCATTTTCAGCAGATTTGAAAGAACGGTTTTCATTTTTCTGCGTTCAACTATCATGTCAATGAAGCCTTTTTCGTGCATAAATTCCGCAAGCTGAAAATCATCGGGAAGCTTTTGCCTTATAGTTCCCTCAATTACACGCCTTCCTGCAAAACCTATAAGAACCTTCGGCTCTGCGATAATTATATCACCTATTGAAGCAAAACTTGCGGTTACTCCGCCTGTAGTCGGATCAGTCATGACCGATATATACAGTCCGCCCGAATCACTGTGAAGCTTTACAGCTCCTGATGTTTTCGCCATCTGCATGAGAGAAACAATTCCCTCCTGCATTCTTGCACCGCCTGAAGCCGTAAACATTATAACAGGCAGTTTGTGTTCGGTTGCATACTCAAACGCACGGGTTATCTTTTCTCCGACAACACTGCCCATAGAACCCATCATATAGCGTGAATCCATTACGCCTATCACCACTGGCGAACCCTTTATCAACGCTGTTCCGACGACCGCAGCATCATTTATGCCTATGCTTTCACGGAGTTCTTCCTGTTTTTCGGTATACTCCGGAAAATCAATCGGATCATTGCTTTTCATATCGGCATAGAGTTCGTGAAAGCTTTCCTTATCCACAGTAATTGAAAGACGTTCATGTGCTGAAAGTCTGCCGTGATAATTGCATTGCGGACAAACTCTGTGAAGTTCCTCATATTTATCAAGAGGGCTGGTCTGGCTGCATCTCGGACATTTGAACATAGGCTGTTTGTATTCGTCTTGTTCGCTGTCATTGAAACGCTTTGTAACTACTTTAAAAATATCTTCTAACAATGTTCATCACTGCTCACTTCTTCTTAGACTGCATATATCGGTCAAGAAATCCGATATCGTATTTTCCGTTTTTGAAGTCGGAATTTTTGATGATACCGAGCTGAAACTCGATATTTGTATCCACTCCCTCAACGATAAATTCAGAAAGAGCCCATCTCATTTTATTTATTGCATCATTTCTGTCAGAACCGTGAGCAATGAGTTTTCCTATCATTGAATCATAATAAGGCGTAATGGTATAGTTCTGATAAACTGCCCCGTCGATTCTTATACCCGGGCCTCCCGGCATATAGAGAGAAGTTATAGTTCCCGGTGAAGGGCGGAAATTCAGTTCAGGATTCTCTGCGTTTATGCGGCACTCTATGGCATGACCACGCATTACGATATCCTCCTGTGTTACCTGAAGCGGCAGGTCTGCGGCTATCTCTATCTGTGCCTTAACGAGGTCAAAACCTGTAACCTCCTCGGTTATAGGATGTTCAACCTGTATTCTTGTATTCATTTCCATGAAATAGAAGTCACGTTTTTCGTCAACGAGAAATTCAATAGTGCCCGCACTGTAATAGCCGCACTGCTTTGCCGCCGTAACAGCCGCATTGCCCATTCTTGCTCTTAAATCATCGTTTACGATAGGGCTTGGACATTCTTCAAGTATTTTCTGGTTTCTTCTCTGCATGGAGCAGTCACGTTCACAAAGATGGATATAGTTGCCGTGTCTGTCAGCAATTATCTGTATCTCAACATGATGTGGGTTCATCAGAAATTTCTCTATATAAACGGTATCGTCACCGAAAAAGCTCTTTGCTTCCTGCTGTGCGGCAATCATCTTGGCTTCAAGCTCATAAGGCGAATCTACTCTGCGTATGCCTCTGCCGCCGCCTCCTGCACTTGCCTTTACAAGTACGGGATAGCCTGCCTTTTCAGCAATTTTTCTTGCCTCATCAACTGTACGCACTGCACCGTCAGAACCCGGAATTACAGGAACTCCCGCCGCCTTCATGGTTTCTTTGGCAGCCGCCTTGTTTCCGAGCATTTCAATTGAATTATATGAAGGCCCGATAAAAATTATTCCGTGTTTTTCGCAAAGCCTTGCAAACTCCGCATTTTCCGAAAGAAATCCGAATCCGGGATGTATAGCTTCCGCACCCGTATTGAGTGCCGCCTGAATAATCGCATTCATATTCAGATAGCTGTCCTTGGTTGCCGGAGGTCCTATGCATATTGCCTCATCTGCTATCTGTGCATGGAGGGCAGTTTTGTCTGCTGTTGAATATACGGCAACACTGAAAATGCCTATCTCACGGCAAGCCCTTATAATCCTGACCGCTATTTCACCTCTGTTGGCGATAAGAATTTTTTTGAACATAGCTTATTCTTCCTTATCCTTATCTGTAATAACAAAAGTTATTTCGCATGAAACAGCCTTCTGACCGTCAACGGAAGCAAGAGCCTTTCCTGTACCGACAGGACCTCTCTGACGTATAATCTCAACCTCAAGGTCAAGAACATCTCCCGGGACGACCTGTCTGCGGAACTTTGCCTTGTCAATTCCTCCGAAAAGACCAAGTTTACCTTTATATTCAGGCTTGGAGAGCATACATACAGCACCTGCCTGAGCAAGCATTTCAATTATGAGAACTCCCGGCGTTACGGGATATTCAGGGAAATGTCCCTTAAACCAGAATTCGTCCTCTCTGATATATTTTCTTGCATGAACCTTTACTCCCACTTCCATATCAACAATTTCGTCGATAAGAAGGAAAGGATCACGGTGGGGAATTATCTCCATTATCTGTTCTTTATTCATAATTGCATCTGACATTCTGTTTTCCTCACTTTCTGCGGCAAACCGACATTACTTTATAACCATCAGAGGCTGGTCATACTCAACCGCCTGACCGTTTGAAACCAATATCTCCTCAATAACGCCGTCAAACTCTGACTGTATTTCATTCATGAGCTTCATGGATTCAATTATCATAATAACGTCGCCCTTGCTTACCCTGTCACCGACGCTTACAAACGGCGGCTTTTCAGGCGAAGGTGCGGAATAGAAAGTTCCGACTATCGGACATTTCACAATATTTCCGGACTGTATTTCTTTATTATCGGAAACGGCAATTTCTTCACTGCTTCCTATTTCATGCAAAACTTTTGCAGGTGCGGGTTCAAATGAAACCTTTCTGCCTTTTAATGTGATAGTTTTTTCGCCGTCAGCAAGAGTAAGCTCTGAAAGCTCCTTTGAGCTTACTATATCTGCAAGCTTTTCAATGGCTTCAATGTCTATCATACCGAATATTTCGCTCATATTATCCTCCTTTATTCTGTCACTTTTCTAAAACAGAGCGTTGCATTATGACCACCGAATCCCAGCGAATTTGAAAGAACAGCATTAACCTCCTGCTGAACATTTCCGCCCGCACAGTAATCAAGGTCACAGGCTTCATCGGGATTTTCAAGTCCGACCGTTGCATGGATAAGACCTTCCTCTATGGTCTTTGCACAGACAATGGCTTCAACTGCACCTGCCGCACCGAGAAGATGTCCTATCATGGACTTGGTTGAACTTATCTTCACATTTTTTGCTTTTTCGCCCAACGCAAGCTTTATAGCGGCTGTTTCGTATTTATCATTAAGACCAGTTGAAGTACCGTGAGCATTTATATAGTCAATATCTGACGGCTTGAGTCCTGCCTCATCCATAGCAAGCTTCATTCCCATGCCTGCGGCTTCTCCTGAAGGCATAGGCGAAGTGATGTGGTAGCCGTCACAGGTAGTGCCGTAGCCTGCAATTTCAGCGTATATCTTAGCTCCTCTTGCCTTTGCGTGTTCGTATTCTTCAAGCATGAGTATTCCGCTTCCCTCGCCGAGAACAAATCCGCTTCTGTCTTTATCGAAAGGAATGGAAGCCTTTTCGAGGTTATCGCACTTGGTAAGTGCTTTCATATTTGCAAATGCACCGAAAGTAAATTCATGTCTTGTACTTTCCGTACCGCCTGCGAGTGCCGCATCGAGGTAACCGTCCTTGATTTTGCGGAAAGCCTCGCCTATTGCATGAGCTGATGATGCACAGGCAGTTGTAACATCGAAATTAGCACCTCTGAAGCCTGTTTTCATGGATATTGTTCCTGCCGCCATATTTGATATCATCATCGGAACATAGAAAGCAGAAATTCTGTGAGGGCCTTTTTCAAGGAACTTCTCATACTCGCTCAAAGTAAGGTCTATTCCGCCGATTCCCGAACCAACTATAACTCCGACTCTGTAGCAGTCGAGGTCAGAAAAATCAGAACCTGAATCCTCAAGAGCCTCATGTGCCGCCGCAATCGCATATTTTACAAACTGTTCCATACGCTTTGATTCTTTTTTATCAAAGCAGCCTTTAATGTCATAATACTTTGTTTCATCAAAATCACGGACAATACCTGCAATTTTCACGCCTGTCCGTTCTGTATCGTACATATCAATAAATGAGTAGCCGATTCTATTTTCCTTAACTCCATTCCAGAATTTTTCAACACCTGTTCCGAGGGGAGTTACAGCTCCCATACCTGTTATTACAACTCGTCTGCTCATAGTTTTTCCTTTCTTTTGCTGCATTACATTGAAAGTCCGCCTGAAATTTCGATAACCTGTCCTGTAACGTATGAAGCGTCATCAGAAACAAGGAATGATACCACAGAAGCTATTTCTTCCGGTTCACCGTATCGTTTCAGTGCAACAGCCTCTATCATTTTAGCTTTTAGTTCATCTGAAAGAACGTCTGTCATAGGGGTTCTGATAAGTCCGGGTGCAACAGCGTTGCAGGTAATGTTTCTTGAACCAAATTCCTTTGCAACGGTTTTTGTCATGCCGATTATTGCCGCTTTTGAGGCTGAATAGTTCATCTGTCCGGGATTGCCGTAAAGTCCTGCAACAGACGATACGTTCACTATTCTGCCGTGTCTTTGCTTCATCATTACAGAGCAGACAAACTTGGTCATATTGTAAACGCTTTTCTGATTAACTGCTATGACAGCATCGTAATCGTCCTCGCCCATTCTTGCAAGGAGCTTGTCTTTTGTAATGCCCGCATTGTTTACAAGAGCATCAATAGTTCCGAAATCAGCCTTTATCTGTTTTACCATAGCCTCACACTGTTCGGTTTTTGAAACGTCAGCTGCATAGCATTCAGCCCTTACGCCGTATGCACGGCATTCTTCCGCAACTGCAAGAGCCTTTTCCCTGTCGGATTCGCTTGGATAGTGATTAACTGCAATATCAAAGCCGTCTTTGGCAAGTCTTTTTGCAATGCAGGCTCCGATACCCTGTGAAGCACCTGTGATTATTGCTGTAGCCATAATATTCTCCTTACTGTATCTTAATCTGCAAAATGTACGCCATTAAGCAGTTTTTCTGCACCGTTGCCTATATCCCTGATTATTTCGCCGCATGGCTTTATGTCGTTTATCATACCTGCAACAGCACCGCAAAGGAATGAACCGCTTTCAAGGTCGCCGTCCACAACCGCACGTTTCAAAGCACCTACAGTCAGGCTTTCAAATTCTTCCGGAGAAAGAGTTCCGTCCTTTTCGCCCATTGCAAGCTTTTTGGAAAACTTTGTCTTTATGTTTCTGCATGGATGACCTGTATAACGTCCTGTAACCACGCTGTCGGTATCCTTTGCCTTGACTACAAGTTCCTTGAAAACAGGATGTATCTGACATTCCTCGGAAGCAAGGAAGCGTGTTCCTATCTGAACGCCCTCCGCACCAAGCATGAATGCCGCTGCCATACCTCTGCCGTCAGCGATGCCTCCTGCGGCAATAACAGGTATCTCAACAGCGTCTGCGACCTGCGGCACAAGACACATCGTAGTATTTTCGCCTATATGACCGCCTGATTCAGTACCCTCGGCGATTACGGCATCAGCTCCCGATTTTTCCATTCTCTTTGCAAGTGCAACAGACGGAACAACAGGTATTACCTTTATTCCTGCCTCTTTCCATGCGGAGATATACTTTCCGGGATTGCCTGCACCTGTTGTGACAAGAGCAAGTTTTTCGTCGATGACAAGCTGTGCAAGGTCATCGGCATTCGGACTCATCAGCATGATGTTAACTCCGAAGGGCTTGCTTGTTTTCTCCTTGCAGAGGCGTATCTGTTCACGGAGATAGTCTATCGGTGCATTGCCGCCTGCGATAAGACCTATTCCTCCTGCCTCTGAAACTGCGGCGGCGAGGGTATGTTCGGCTACCCATGCCATGCCGCCCTGAATTATCGGGTATTCACAGCCTAAAAGTTCAGTTATCCTTGTTTTCATTCTGTTCCTCCTTAGTATTCCATAATTATACTGCCGTAGGTAAGACCTGCACCAAAACCGATAAGTGCAATTTTCTGACCTCTTTTTATTTTACCGCTGTCAATTGCCTCGCAAAGAGCTATCGGTATTGAAGCAGACGACGTATTACCGTATTTATCAAGTGTAACAATAAATCTTTCCATCGGAACTCCCAGCTTTTTGGCGGCAGTTTCGATAATTCTGACGTTAGCCTGATGAGGAACGAACCAATCTATGTCATCTTTGGTCAGACTAACCTTTTCTGCGGCACGTTCAAAAGATTTCGGAAGAATTGAAACCGCAAATTTATAAACTTCTCTGCCGTTCTGGTAAAGCTTATGCATGGGGATATCGGGGAAACCGTCCTCAAATCCGCTTTCAACAGCTACTTCGGGAGCTGTTTTCAAAGACCTTGCACAAAGAAGCGAAGCACCGCTTCCGTCTGAACCCATAACCGAAGAATAGAGCTTATCACTTTTTTCCAATACAACTGCGGAAGCACCGTCACCAAACAGTATGCACGAGCTTCTGTCTGAAAAATCAACGAAATGAGAAAGTGCTTCGGAAGCAACCACAAGGACGTATCTGCATTCATCATCTGTTGTGAGGAAGCGTCTTGCCGTATCAACAGCGTAAACGAATCCCGAACAAGCCGCATTCAGGTCAAAAGCGGCGGCATTAACTGCACCTGTTTCATGCTGAATAATACTTGCCATGCTTGGTGTATGAAAATCAGCGGTAGCCGTACAGAAAATCACCAGTCCGATTTCTTCGGGAGCTATGCCGGATTTTTCAATTGCCTGCAAAGCCGCCTGTTTTCCCATATACCATGTTGGTTCCCAGCCTGCCATACGTCTTTCGGATATGCCTGTTCTTGTGCGTATCCATTCATCAGTTGTTTCGACAAACCTCGAAAAATCGTTGTTTGTCAGCTTTTGTTCAGGCAGATATTTTCCAATGCCAAGTATATTCACACCCATGAATCATACCCCTTGTCATAATAATATCGTTTACAAAGATGAGCTTCGGAATATCGGCAAACTGCACCTCTGCAAACAAGTTCTTACAAATTATAGTTGTAAATTATGAAAAAATGTGTTATAGTGTATGTATAAGTTTCGTGCTTGTATTAAAATATATTTTAAATCATTTTCATCTAATTTGCAACGTCTATTTTGAGATTTGTTTTATTATAAACAAAATATCGTCTAAATGCACAATTTTTGTTTTTAGTAATAGGTGATTATGCACAACAAAATATAAACAACATACAGAAAGGATGTCACACATTATGACAATTTCACAGTTTTCAGGACAGGGTTCGCAATATGAAGAAATGGGAAAAGATATAGCAGAAGCCTTTCCCGAACTGCTTGGTATCTACGAAACAGGTTCTGAAATACTCGGAAAAAATCTCAGGGAAATCTGCTTCAATGCCCCCCTTGACGAACTTTCAAAAACCATCAATTCTCAGCCTGCCATCATGACTACATCTGTTATATGCCTTAAAGCCGCACTTTCCAAAGGTTTTTCATTTGACGGCGTTGCAGGTCATTCACTTGGCGAATATGCCGCAATGTATGCCGCTGAAATGATAACTCTTGAGGACGCTTTCCGCCTTATCAAGGCAAGAGCCGAAGCTATGGAGGAAGCTACAGCCGGTTCATCAGGTGCTATGGCTGCCATAATGAAGATAGAACCCGAAAAGGTTGAGGAAGTATGCTCGTCAGCTAAGGAATTTGTCACGGCTGTCAACTATAATTCCCCCGTCCAGACCGTTATCGCAGGAACTCCCGAAGGAATTGCAGAGGTTTCCGAAATATTCAAGGAAATGAAGGCAAGAGTTATTCCTCTTAACGTTGCAGGTGCATTCCATTCCAAGTTCATGAAGCCTGCCGCCGATAAATTCTATGAAACTGCCAGAAAAATATCTTTCAAAGCTCCGCAGGTAAAATTCTATTCCAACGTTACAGGCGGCGAACTTACAGATTTCTCCGATATGCCGTCACTTCTTGCAAAGCATATCGTTTCGCCCGTCCGCTTTACCTCAGAACTTGCCGCAATGTACAATGACGGTGCAGAACTTTTTGTTGAATTCGGTCCGGGAAAAACCCTGACAGGTCTTGTCAAAAAGACTCTCAGGGACGTTTCCGCTGTTAATGTTGAAAATCTTGAAACTCTTGAAGGAGCTGATATTTATGGATAAATATGCCCTGACAGGTCACCCGCTTGGTCACTCAATGTCTCCGCTTATTCACGAAAAGCTTTTCGCTTTAAGCGGAAATAACGACGCTGAATACAGCCTTATCGACATTTCTCCCGATGACATCCCCGAAAGCCGCAGTATTTTTGAAAAACTCTGCGGTCTGAATGTTACTATTCCTCATAAGCAGTCGGTCATTCGCCTTATGGACAGGCTTGACGATACCGCCGCAAGATACAGTGCCGTAAACTGCATAAAAAACGACGGCGGCACTCTTATCGGCTATAATACCGACTGCGAAGGCTTTCTGCGTTCCGCTGAAGGACTCCCGATAAACGGCAAGACCATTATCCTCGGATGCGGCGGCGTTGGAAGAATGATAGCTATTGAATCTGCCCTGCACGGTGCTGACATAACCCTTGCCGTTCTTCCAAGAAGTATCAAAAAAGCACAGCTCCTTATGGCTGAAATACTCGAAAAATGCGGCGGTGCTTCAGTGAAAATTGCAGATATATCGTCAATCGACGAAAAATCCGATATTCTTATAAATGCAACTCCCATCGGTATGTACCCGAATACGGAAGAATGTCCGGTCAGCGAAAAACTTATTGAAAAAACTTCCTGTGTTTTTGACGTTATCTACAATCCAACCGAAACATTATTTATGAAAAAAGCTGAAGCTATGGGAAAAACTGCCGTCGGCGGAACTGCCATGCTCGTTTATCAGGCTGTAAAGGCACATGAAATATGGTACGGCGGAAGCTTCTCTGCCGATGACATCTCAAATCTGATAAAAGATGTTGAAAATGCCGTAAACTATATGAACAATAATTGAGGAGGAAAAGCTATGACTGTATTTTTGTGCGGATTTATGGGCTGCGGCAAAACCACAACCGGCAAGCTTGCTGCAAAAAAACTCGGCTGCGGATTCTGTGATACCGATGATATCATTGTCCGTACCCTGAATATGTCAATTCCCGATATATTTGAAAAGAAGGGTGAACCTTTTTTCCGTGAAACCGAAATGGGAATAGTTAAATCACTTTGTCAGAAAACCATAGTCGCTGCCTGCGGCGGAGGTGCAATGCTGAACCCCGATACCGCTAAAACCGCCAAAGATACAGGCTGTCACATAGTTTTCCTTGACGTTCCGTTTGAATACTGCTATGAACGTATCAAAAATGACACAAACCGCCCGATTGTTATGAATTCAACTAAGGAAGAACTCGAAAAGCTTTTCAATCAACGCAGAGAAATTTACATCAAACATTCAACCGTTACTGTGGATTGTTCAGGCAGTCCTTCCGATAATGCGGAAAAAATAGCCGCAGCCGTAAGAAAGTGAGGCTTTCATGCTGATTTATAACGCTGAAATTTATACTATGGATTCCGACGGCATAATCAAAAACGGCTATGTTACCGTTGAAGACGGAA
>JAZQND010000078.1:0-9013 GCA_045627145.1 Ruminococcus sp.
AGTTCCTTAGAGAATTCTTCGCCGTTCTTAGTTTCGTCATTGCCACGGAAACGTGTATTTTCAAGAACAACGATTTCACCGTCGTTCATTTCAGAAACAGCCTTCTTAGCGTTTTCGCCTACAACAGTATCATCTGCTGCGAAAACGACCTTTGTATTTACGAGTTCAGCAAGTCTTACTGCTGCAGGAGCGAGGGAGAATTTTGCCTCCGGACCGTTCTTCGGCTTGCCGAGGTGTGAACAGAGAACAACCTTTGCACCGTTTTCAACGAGCTTGTTGATAGTTGGGAGTGCAGCCTGAATTCTGTTATCGTTTGTGATAACGCCGTCTTTGAGAGGAACGTTGAAATCAACTCTTACGAGTACTTTTCTGCCCTTTACATTAATGTCTTCTACAGTAACCTTGTTTAATCCTGCCATTGATATGACATCCTTTCGTTAATTGATTGCATAAGCCGACAAAGACAAAATGAGAAGTATGCCGCCGGATAGCTGTTATATAATTAACATTGCCATTACTTATGCGATGTTGCCTAAACAACGAACAATATTATTGTACACTATTTTCAGGAATTTTTCAAGTCTTTCCGCAATATTTTTCCTAAAATTTTTCATTTTTATAAAAAATCACCTGTGGATTCGTTTCCACAGGTGATGATTTATCACTTATAAACTGCAAGGAGGAAACCTGCGGCAATAGCAGAGCCGATTACGCCTGCAACGTTAGGTCCCATAGCGTGCCGGAGGAGATAGTGTGAAGGATTAGCCTTCTGACCTTCCATCTGTGATACACGGGCAGCCATTGGAACAGCAGAAACAGCTGCCGAACCGATAAGAGGATTGATTTTTCCGCCTGAGAGCTTGCACATAAGCTTTCCGACGAGAAGTCCGCCGACAGTTGAGAATGAGAAAGCTGCAAGTCCAAGAACGATGATCTTAATTGTTTCCCATGAAATGAACTGTGAAGCGGCAGTTGTAGCACCTACAGAGATTCCGAGGAAAACTGTTACGATGTTCATGAGAGCATTCTGAGCTGTATCGGAAAGTCTTTCTGTAACTCCGCATTCTCTCCAAAGGTTACCAAGCATAAGACAGCCTACAAGAGGAGCTGTTGAAGGAAGAAGAAGAATTACGAACATTGCAACGATTATCGGGAAAATAATCTTTTCTGTCTTTGAAACGTTTCTTGCCTGTTCCATCTTTATCTTTTTCTCCTTTTCGGTTACGAGGAGATTCATGAAGAAAGGCTGGATAAGCGGAATGAGTGCCATATAGGAATAAGCGGCAATTGCAATAGGACCGAGAAGATGAGGTGCAAGTCTGGTTGTAAGGAAGATCGCTGTAGGACCGTCAGCACCGCCGATAATACCGATAGAAGCAGCTTCGTTGCCTGTAAATCCGAGACAAACTGCTCCGAAATATGCAACAAATACGCCCATCTGTGCAGCCGCACCAAGAAGAAGGCTCTTTGGATTTGCTATAAGCGGACCAAAGTCTGTCATAGCACCTACTCCGAGGAAGATAAGTGAAGGATAAATTCCTGCCTTAACGCCTATATAAAGGATATCCAGCAGACCGCCGTGTGCCATTATAGCACCGTAGCTGTGGTAATCGGCGTGTTCGGGGTTGAGGAAATTCGTCCATAGATCCGGATGATAAAGGGCATCTGTTGATTCAGGTCCGAAATATGAAAGGTTTACGAGCAGACAGCCGAAAGCGATTCCGACAAGAAGAAGCGGTTCAAACTTCTTGACTATACCGAGGTAAAGAAGAACACAGGCAATTACTATCATTATGAGGTTCTTCCAGCCTCCGTTCACGAAAAAGCTTTGAAAACCGGAGTCTGTCCAGAGGGTTTTCAGGGTTTCAAGAATATCCATTACTGCTCCTCCTTATGCTATGATTACCAGCGGAGAGCCTGTATCTACTACTGAACCCTTACTTGTAACGACCTGAGCAACAGTGCCGTCCTTTGGAGAAACGATTTCATTTTCCATTTTCATAGCTTCAAGAATGACAAGAATCTGACCAGCCTTTACTGTATCGCCCTGAGCAACGTCAACTCTTATGATATTGCCCGGCATAGGAGCTGAAACTGTTTCACCTGCGGCAAGATTAACAGGTGCGGCTGGTGCAGGTGCAGGAGCAGCGGCTGGTGCGGCAGCCTGTGCAGGTGCGGGAGCTGCGGCTGGTGCAGGAGCAAGAGCCTCATATTCGTCAAGGAGAACAGCCTTGCCGTGTTCAACCTCAACTTCGTAAGTTTTTCCGTTAAGTGTAACTTTATATTTCATTAGTCTTTGACCTCCTTGATAGAAATGAAGTGCAGTTCATTGATAGGCTTCTGCATTTTGTCAGCAACAATAGCCATAAGCATAGCTGCTTCCCTGTCGGGAACATCGTGAAGCTTGACATGACCTGCCGAACCGGGTGCAGTCTTTTTTTCAGCAGCGGCGGCTGTTGGTGCAGGAGCTGCTGAAGGAGCAGCTTTTTGAACAGCTTCAGCTTTTTTTGCAGCAGCAGCCTTTTCGTCCTTAGACTTGAAATATGCACCTGTTCCGTAAAGAACAGCCATCAGGACAATAAGTCCTATAAAAACTACAACATAACCGAATATTGCGGTAGCTCCGGCTTCGCCTATTGAAACTTCCCTACCCTTGTCTATTGCACCAGCGGCAAGAAGATAATTATTGATCATAAAGCCGCCCCCTTACATTTCCTCAATGGTATAGACTGCTTCATTTTCTTCCTTAGCCTTGCGGTCTTTCAGGAACTGAACAGTCTGGTCAGGGTAACAGATATAACTCATAACGTCCTCTTCACTGCGGCAGAGGTCACCGAGTGCTTCTTCAGCCTTGACAAATTCCTCACCTGTACGGCGGCAGTCTTCAATACGGCAGTCAACAGGCTCTGCATCACCGAGAACCTTCTTTGCAAGTTCCTCGTTGATAGGTGCAGGAGAAATTCCATATTCGCCCTTGATATAGTTCTTGACTTCCTTTGAGATATTCTTGTAGCGTTCACCGACAAGAACGTTTGTTACAGCCTGATTTCCTACCATCTGTGAAAGCGGAGTAACAAGCGGAGGATAACCGAGGTCTGCTCTTACCTTCGGAATTTCAGCGAGTGCCTCATCAAATCTGTCCATAGCGTGCATATCAGTGAGGTTTGCTATCATATTTGAAAGCATACCGCCCGGCACCTTATAAACGAGAGCCTGAGCATCTGTTGCAAGGCTTTTCGGGTTGATGCGTCCGCTGTCAACATACTTCTGCTTAACAGGCTTGAAGAAATCGTTGACCTTATTGATAATGTCAATATCAAGACCTGTTTCGATATCATACTGTTTGAGAGCATAATACATTGTTTCGGTTGCAGGCTGTGAAGTACCGCCTGAGAAGCATGATGTTGCACAATCGATAACGTCAATGCCTGATTCAATAGCCTTGGTGAGTGTCATATAAGCCATGCCTGTTGTACAGTGTGTATGGAGGATAAGAGTCATATCGCCGATAGCGTCCTTAATGCCTTTGATAAGGTGTTCGGCTTCATAGGGTGACATAGTACCTGCCATATCCTTGAGGCAGATCGTATCAAATCCCATAGTTTTAAGTTCCTTACACATTTCGATATACTTTTCAACAGTGTGTACAGGGCTTTGAGTGTATGAAATACAGCCTGAAGCTATAGTATTTGGAGTTGCATACTTTTTGGTAGCTTCAAGGGCAGTACCGATATTTCTGAAATCATTGAGAGCGTCAAAAATACGGATAACATCGATACCGTTCTTTATGGATAATTCGATGAATTTCTCAACCACGTCATCATGGTAGTGCTTATAGCCGAGAAGATTCTGACCTCTCAGGAGCATCTGCAGCTTGCTGTTAGGGAGATTCTTTCTGAGGTTACGCAGTCTTTCCCACGGATCCTCACCAAGATAACGCAGGCAGGAATCAAATGTAGCACCGCCCCAGCATTCAATGGAGTAGTAGCCTGCCTTGTCCATATCGGAAAGGATGCCTTCGTAGTCCTTAT
Organism: Ruminococcus sp.; assembly: GCA_045627145.1. GTDB lineage: Bacteria > Bacillota > Clostridia > Oscillospirales > Ruminococcaceae > Ruminococcus. The sequence continues at coordinate 4,032 of JAZQND010000078.1, forward strand.
ACGGCAGTCTTGTTGCCATAAGGGACTGATTTGCGTCACGCAAAACGGTTTCTGTCAGTTGCACTTTTTTCATGTACAAGCCTCCTCATAAATAATTCTGCAAAGCAGAAGTAAATCAGACCGCCGCCGTTCACCTTACAGAACGGTGGTCTGTGGATTTAATGCACCATTGCAAAAAACCAATCAAATCAATTATAACATATTACGAATAACATTTCCACTGTTTTCTTATATTTTACATATATTTTACATTTTAAATCAAATATTCACAAAAAAGAATGCCATATCATGTACAATGCATACATAATACGGCATCTCTTTCACTTCATATTGCTGATATATTCTTTTATTGCGGCTTCGGCAGCTTCCCAGCGTTTCCTGAATTCCGCTGCGGATATTCTCATTGCACCGTTTCCTAAAATAATCATCTGCTCAACACCGTCAGAAGTTGCCACCCTGACACGGTGATTTTTTGAAAGCTCATGGGAAACACGTTCAATGTAGGTATCGGCTGTTTCTGATTCCTTGGTATAAACCAGATTGATATTGCAGTATTTTTCAACGTCACGATGTCTGCCCTTGACCTTATATGCATCAAATACCAATATCAGCTCCCCCCCTGCAAAGCCCTGATAATTACACATTCTCTTTATCAGTTCGGCTCTTGCGGCATCAAGATTTTCTTCAGATATCTTTTTTAAGTCGTCCCAAGCAAAAATTATGTTGTAGCCGTCAACAAGCAGATAGTCAGGCCCGGTATAATTCGGCAGATGAACCTTTTTGTCCGTCGTTTCCACAGTTTTGACCTTCTTGAAAGCTTTGTGCGAATCACGTTTGATTTTTCCGTAGGTACGCTCAAAAATTTCCATAAGCTCCTCGTCCCATACTGCCTTTTCAACGTATACAGCCGCTTTTTTCTGCAAATTTTCCTTATCTTCTTCCTCATCATCGGTCAGACACGAGGAAAGATGTGCATGTGACGGAACTTCGTCCCACTTCACAACAAATCCTGCACCATGCGAACAGAATACAGAATCCGCCGTATTTTCAATATCTCCGTCACAATCGTAAGCAAGCTCTTTCACTGCTTCTTCTGAATTGTGACATTCACGGTACCCTGCAGCTGTACAGGAAAGTCTGCCACGTCCCCTTGTGTAGCTGATGACCTCCTCCTGATATCCGTTAAGTTCAGGAACAGGTGCAGAACCGGTTATCACCGACATATCCCCGATACTTATCGGCGGCTCAAATTCCGCAGAAAGATGCTGAAGGTCAGCAATAGCCCTTCCGACGTTTTCCGTTGGTATCTCAAGTTCATAGTCATACCACGGCTCAAGCAGAATGCACTCGTTGCTCCGCAGTCCCTGACGCACAGCACGGTAAGTCGCCTGACGGAAATCTCCGCCCTCTGTATGTTTGAGATGTGCTTTTCCTGCCGCAAGAGTAATTTTCATATCGGTTATCGGTGAACCCGTAAGCGTACCAACATGAACCTTTTCTTCAAGATGTGTGAGAACCAGTCTTTGCCAGTTGAGGTCTAAGTCATCCTGATGACATGAGCTTTCAAATTGCAGTCCGCTTCCTCTCGGCAGCGGTTCAAGTATCAGATGAACCTCCGCATAATGCTTCAGCGGTTCGTAGTGACCTACTCCTTCCGATTTTCTCTTTATAGTTTCCTTGTATGCGACTGCACCATCGCAAAATTCAATGCAATATCCGAATTTTTCCTCAATAAGCCGTGAAAGGACTTCAAGCTGAACAGCCCCCATAAGCTGAACATGAATGGTTCTTATCTGTTCATTCCATAAAATATGAAGCTGCGGATCTTCATCTTCAAGCATACGCAGGTCTTTCAGAACATCATAAACATTCTTTTCTTCGGGATGATGGACTGTATACGTCATAACAGGTTCAAGAACTGCCCTTTCAGAATTTCTGATACAGCCTATTCCCTGCCCTGCATAAGTCCCTGTAAGTCCTGTTACAGCACAGACCTCTCCTGCACAAGCCTGTTCAGCGTTTCTGAATTTTTCTCCGGAATAAAATCTCACAGAACTGATTTTTCCTGTCATAGTCTGTCCGTCCTGTGTGATATAGGAGAGTTCTTCACGCATTTTCAAAGTTCCGCCCATGATCTTCATGTGTGTCAGACGGCTTCCTTTTGCATCATAGGAGATTTTGTAGACCTTTGCACCAAATTCTTCCTGACGCACAGGCTCTCTTGAAAAACGTTCAAAAACGTTAAGAAATTCCTTTACTCCGTCCATTTTAAGGGCTGAACCAAACATACACGGGAAAATACGTCTTTCCTTTACCGCATCGGCAATATCGTCATCCGAAAGCATACCTTCAGAGAGATATTTCTCCAAAAGTTCCTCTGAACAAACCGCACAAGCATCGTTGATTTCCTCTGAACTTCCCGAAAAATCAGTACAAAATTCAGAAAGGTGACTTCTCAGATCATCAAGAACTGCTTTTCTGTCAGCACCTGTCAGGTCCATTTTATTTACAAATATAAAAACAGGAACTTCATATTTTCTAAGAAGTTTCCAGAGGGTTGAAGTATGACTCTGCACACCGTCCGTACCGCTGATAACAAGTACAGCATAGTCCAGAACACGCATTGTTCTTTCAGTTTCTGCGGAAAAATCGACGTGTCCTGGAGTATCAAGGAGTGTTACGGCAGTATCTCCTATAACAAATTCAGCCTGTGAAGAAAAAATAGTAATTCCCCTGTCACGTTCAATTGAATTTGTATCAAGTGCTGAACTGCCATTGTCTACTCTGCCAAGCTTGCGTATACTTCCTGTCTGAAACAGCACAGCTTCTGCAAGTGTGGTTTTTCCCGAATCAACATGAGCCGTAATTCCAACAGTTATCTTTTTCATAAAACTGCTCCGTTCTTCATTATATTGCTCCACCAATTAAATCGTGAATAATTAGTGCGAAGTAATGACGGAGAAAGGCAAGGAAGAAAACCGCAGACATACCGGTCTGTAGGTCAGCCTCTCTGTCAGCTTCGCTGACACCTCTCCCACAGGGAGAGACCTCGTATGGCAAGGTTTTCTGACACAGAATTTCTTCGTCAGGACGAGCAGAAAAATTCATGATTTAATTGGGGGAGCAACAGATCACTTTAGGGCATCTCTAAAAACCCGTTTTGAGTAAGAAAAAGCAGATAGGTACAGTAGATGCAAGAAAAGCCATCTAAGGCGTGCTTTCGCACTACGAGGGGGCTTGACGCAGCAGATGCTGTGCATAGCTGCTTTTTCTCAGAAGGGGTTTTTAGAGGTGCCCTTTAGTCAACACCGCATGATCTTTGTGCGACTTTGCCTTTATTTTAGCACATTTTCTTTAATTTGTCCATAGCCGATGTAAAAAAACGGTACGGCGGAAGCTCAACGAAGATTGTATGTCACATTTGACTATTTCGGTGAATATAATGAAAAAAGACCGCATATATAATTGCGGTACTAATCAATCAGTCAGCCAAAGGAGGCTTATTATGAATGACCAGAACTTCGGACGCAAACCATCTGAAAACGTCCCAATAAGAATTGAACGCATTTTCGATAGCTGCAGCGACAAAGACTGCCTTTCAGACCTTCCCGTAACCATCACGGACGGAAGTCTGCCTACAAATGTTACAGTTGTAAGAAGCCGAGCTGTAACGGTAGAAAATGTATGCGTGAACGTTGAACCTGTCCCTTTCAACAAGGGATTCTTCTCAATTGACCTTACATTCACATTTAGAATAGAAATTCAGGGCTATGAACGCTCTTGTTCTTCTCCTGTTACTCTGTTCGGTACTGCCTTCGCTTCAAAAAACTGCATTCTTTACGGCAGTGAATCAGCGGTCAGAACCTTCACAAGTACTGATAATTCCGCTGTTTCAAGAGAAAACATCAGTTCTGAAGCAAATCTTCCAACAGCAAGTGTTTCCGTTCTTGAACCTGTTGTGCTTGAAACACGGCTTGGACGAAACTCAGCCGAACAGCGTGAAATTTTTGTAACTCTCGGTATGTTTTCGGTTGTTTCTCTTTCACGCCCTGTAACGCTCATAGTTCCTACCTATGAGTACAATATCCCACGAAAAGAATGCTTCACCGAATCTGATTCTCCCTGTGAGGTTTTTGGAAAACTCAAATTCCCTGAAGAAGAATTTTCACCTTCTGCTCTTGCAGGTGAATCAGACTGCTGCTGCGGAGAACTTGACGAAAATTTGAGCTGAACGGAGGCATTTAATGAGAAAACGCAGAAAGCTTAAAGGTAAACCCAAATTTGCCGTATGGCTGACTTTTCTGCTTATTTTCACTTCACTTACAGCTTGCTTCACTTATCAAACTGACAAGGCTTTACGTCCTGCCGCAAGAAATCAGGCTGAACATTTCACTGAAATGACAGCTAATCAGATAATTGAAAAGGCGGCTGCCGATTATCTTGAAAAAAATCAATTTGAATACAGCGATTTCGCCGCTGTTCTTTACGATGACAGTGGTCACGCTGTATCTGTTGAAGCTTTGCCGTACACAATTAATAAGGTTCAGTCTGAACTTGCCCTCGCTGTCAACAATTCACTTTCAGATTGTGGAAAAATCAGCAGCAGCATTCCTCTGGGTTCTCTCACCAATTCATGTCTGCTTGCAGGAAAAGGACCACGCCTGAAAATCAGGGTTTGTCCGCTTGGTACGGCATCCGTAAGCCTGAAAAGTGAATTTGATTCCGCAGGCTTCAATCAGACACGCCACAGGCTTTCTGCCGTTATCACTGCAAAAATCAAGTCATCTCTGCCGCTTTATACATTCAGTTCAGAGGTCAGCTTTGATTTTCTCCTCGCTGAAACCATCCTCATCGGCAGCGTCCCGGAATTCACCGCTTTGTAAATCATTACTGCATAAAATTATTGGCGACTCCCATATATAAATTCTGTTCTTTTATTGAGGGAACCCCTTTTGAGAAAAAGGTTCGGGGAAGAACCTTTC
>JAZQND010000079.1:0-2156 GCA_045627145.1 Ruminococcus sp.
TCGGCAAGTTCGCCGTAGGTAATGTTCTCTACGTCTTTGACCAGAAGCAGAGGACCTGCCGCTTCTTCAATTGTTCTGTATTCTCTTGGCATCAGTCATCCTCCTTATTGAGCAGTTCATCAAGTTCAGCCGAAATTTCAACTGAAAGCTTTGAAAATTCTGCATCTGTATTTTCTTCACGAATATATTTGAAACGTCCGATTTTTTCTCTTACAGGAAGTGAAGCGACTTCCTCAACGTCTGCACCTTTTTCAAGCACAGCGGCGGCTTCATCGTTAAAGTTAAGAATAAGCTTCATCATGAAAAGCTGTTTTTTCAGGCTCGTATAGGTATCCACTTCATGGAATGCAAGCTGATGGAGGATGTCCTCACGGATAGAACGGGCGGTTTCCATTTTAAGTCTGTCGCCTGCGGAAAGAGCGTCCATACCAATAAGCTTTACAATTTCCTTGAGTTCTGCTTCATCATGAAGGATTTCCATGAATCTTGCCCTGAATTTCATCCATTCAGGTGAAACATTGTTGTCATACCAGTTTGCAAGAGAATCGGCATACAGCGAATAACTTGTGAGCCAGTTTATTGCCGGGAAGTGACGCTGATAAGCAAGGCTTGAATCAAGTCCCCAGAAAACTTTTACAATTCTGAGAGTTGCCTGAGAAACAGGTTCAGAAATGTCACCGCCCGGAGGTGAAACTGCTCCGATAACCGAAAGTGAACCTTCTCTGCCGTCAGAACCGTTTGTGACTATACGTCCTGCACGTTCATAAAACTGTGCAAGTCGGCTTCCAAGATATGCAGGATAGCCTTCATCGCCCGGCATTTCTTCAAGTCTGCCTGACATTTCACGGAGAGCTTCTGCCCAGCGTGAAGTAGAATCAGCCATCAATGCAACGGAATAGCCCATGTCACGGTAATATTCAGCTATGGTTATGCCTGTGTAAACTGACGCTTCTCGTGCTGCAACAGGCATATCTGAGGTATTTGCAATAAGGACGGTTCTTTCCATAAGTGATTTGCCTGTATTTGGATCTATAAGTTCCGGAAATTCGTTCAGAACGTCGGTCATTTCGTTACCACGTTCACCGCAACCGATATATACGATTATATCTGCGGCAGCCCATTTTGCAAGCTGATGCTGTGTAACGGTCTTACCGCTTCCGAAAGGTCCCGGAATTGCTGCAACACCGCCCTTGGCAATTGGGAAAAGACAGTCTACAACTCGCTGACCTGTTACAAGCGGCATATCAGGAGAAAGCTTCTTTTTATAAGGTCTGCCACGGCGTACAGGCCATTTCTGGATAAGTGAAAGTTCTTTTTCGCCCTTTTCGGTTTCAATCACGCATACTATGTCAGCAGCATGAAATTCACCTTCCGATATTTTTTTGACAGTACCTGAAACGCCGTTTGGTACCATGATTTTGTGGAGAACTATGTCGGTTTCGGGAACTGTTCCGATTATATCACCGCCGATAACCTTGTCGCCAACCTTAACTGACGGAGTAAATTTCCAGACAGGTTCTCTTTTAAGTGATGGAACTTCAACACCTCTTGCAAGGCTGTTTCCGCAAACCTTACGGATATCGTCAAGCGGACGCTGTATTCCGTCAAAGATACTGCCGATAAGTCCGGGACCAAGTTCAACGCTCATAGGTTCGCCTGTAGATTCAACAGCTTCACCTGTTCCAAGACCTGAAGTTTCCTCATATACCTGTATGGAAGCACGGTCACCGTGCATTTCGATAATTTCTCCTATAAGACGCTTTTCGCTGACTCTTACAACGTCAAACATATTAGCGTCACGCATTCCCTCGGCAACTACAAGCGGGCCTGAAATTTTAACTATTGTTCCTTTGCTGTTCATTGCTGATTATCCGCCTCTTTTCTAATTCAGTATATCTGAGCCTACTGCCTTTTCAACCGCCTCATGAAGTGCCTTCATTCCGTTTCCGGTATTGCCCTCTATGGCAGGGATAAGCACGATAGACGGGAGCTTTCGGCTTCTGTATTTATTTATTGTATCGCTCACCATTTCTGCGGCAGGTTCTGTAATATAAATTACTGCAAATTCATTTGCCGCAAGTTTATTGATGAGCTTTTTTATTTTTTCGGGTTCTGTTTCACGGAATACAGAAAGTCCAAGTGCAGCAAATCCTGAA
>JAZQND010000080.1:0-6608 GCA_045627145.1 Ruminococcus sp.
TGCATCTACTGTACCTATCTGCTTTTTCTTACTCAAAACGGGTTTTTAGAGGTGCCCTAAAAATATTTGATATGGATTCGTTAATGCATAATAATATCTTTTAAATGACATATTGTATCATTTCAGGGCTGATTTATTGACTGTTGAAAAACAGTATGCTAAAATGTGATTGTAAAAAGGACAGTATTATGCATGAGGGACTGTCCGCATAAATACAGATATGGAGGACATGAAATGATAAATCTGAAGAAAGGGCTTGCAGGTATATTCGCATTTATGATAGGGACAGCGGCTTTTATTCCTGTAACAGAAAAAAATACAGGAAACAAATTTTCAGCATCAGCAGCAGAGGATATATCTTCTAAAATGGAATGGGGTACGCTTAAAATAGGCGGAGGCGGCTTCGTTTCGGGAATCGTGACAGGCAGGAAGGCAATGTATGCCCGTACAGATGTCGGAGGTGCTTACAAATATAACTACTCAACAGAAAGCTGGGAACAGCTTTTCGGCTTCATCAATGAGGCAGACCGTGGACTCCTCAGCGTTGATGCTATGGCTATAGATCCGACAGATGACAACACCGTTTATTTCCTTTGCGGCTGTGCATATTTCTCGTCTGAAAAAACAGTAATTTTCAAAACTACGGACGGCGGAAAAACATTTGAAGAAATAAACGTAACAGATATGATTCAGGTTCACGGCAACGGAAACGGCAGACAGACAGGTGAAGCCATTGCAGTAGATCCTGATGATCCGAATACTATCTACTGCGGCGGCGACGTTTATGCAGGTGATTCATGCCTTATCAAATCAACCGACGGCGGTAAAACATGGAAAACAGTCAAAAGCTACGGTGACCTCGGACTTTTCAATGAGGAGGTAAAGTGGCCTACATGGACAAATAATATGCGTCATGCACTTACCAATGAGGAATACTTTGCACAGAACGGTATTTCTTCCATCTATATATACGGCGGAAAGGTTTATGTCGGAGCCTCAACTACAGGCAAAAACAGCGTTGTTGTTGCAGATGTGAAGGACGATAAGTTTACAGATATCAGTTCAGAGCTTGATTCCGCAAATTATCCGGGACGTATCACAGGTGACGGACAGGGAAATATCTTCTTTGCATTTCAGGGAGCAGTCACTGTAGGAAACGGCGGCACATCAGGAAGCGTTAAGAAGCTTGATGCTAAAACAGGTAAAATAACCGATATATCACCGCTTAAACATCTTTACAGAACACAGACCGAGCAATTTGAGGCTGAAAGTGAGGGCGGCTACAGCGGAATCAGCGTTGATCCTGCCAATCCGCAGCACATGGTATGCTCAACCTGCGGACTTTTTGCAAATGCACAGCTCTGGCAGGAATGGGACGATGAACACAGTCCGTCATGGGGCGATAAGTTCTTCAAATCAGAGGACGGCGGCGAACACTGGATCGAAACTACTCCCGGTTTAACACCGTTCTGGGGACAGCCTCCTATAGCCGAATACCTCGCAGACGGCGGATATGACTGGATAAGAGATAAGGCTGTTCACTGGGTAGGTGCTTATGTAATTGATCCTGCAAATCCTGACCGTTCAATTTCAACATCGGGCAACGGACTCTTTGCCTGCGATGATACATGGAGCGATACACCGCAGTTCCATTTCCATCCGGACGGAATTGAAGAAGTTGTTGCACTTGACTTTGTAAGCGTTCCGAATGGGGCAAACTATTCCGCAATAGGTGACTATGACGGCTTCATACATGAAAACGTAAGCGATATACCGCTTCAGTATAAGCCGAATATGGGTTCAACCTCTGCGATAGCATATTGTCCGTCATCTCCGAATGTTATGGCAAGACTTTCCAATAACACCGCAACAGGCTATTACAGTACAGACAGCGGTAAAACATGGAAGGATATGAACTTCAAATACAGCGGCGGCAAACTTTCAATAGCCGAAGTTTCAAAGGGAAAATACAGAATTTTCAATTCTGACGGAAACGGTTCAGCAATAGCATATACAGACGATTATGGTACAACATGGACTGCCTCAAAGGGAATTGACGGTTCAAAGTCAACTTATACTCTTGTAGATCCGTATGATCCTTCAATAGTATATGGTTCAGGAATAAAGCACAATGATTACTGGAATTCTGATCCAAACAAAAAAGAACCTACTCTGGAAGAATCACACTATTCATTCTATGTCAGCACAGACTGCGGTGAAACATTTACAGAAACACAGGTCGGCAAATATGACCAGTGCGACCATACAGGCGACCTTGCATATATTTCAGAAGGCAAGCTTGCAATGGCAGTCGGCTGGAACGGAATGTATATAATTTCCGAAAACGGCAAAAAAATCGAAAAGCTTGAAACAGCCGCTTATGTAAAATCCGTCGGATACGGTGCGGCTGAAAAGGCAGGCGGCCCGAATACACTTTACATCTACGGCAAACCCGGCTGGGACGATGCAGAAGGAATCTACCGTTCAACTGATGAAGGAAAAACATGGGTGTGCATAAATACCGACCACCTCTACGGCGGAACAGGCAACGGCAATTTCCTTGTTGGTGACATGAACGAATTTGGAACAGTATATATGTCAACGGTAGGCTGCGGAATAGTTTACGGCAAACTCGGAAACAATACGGAAAAGCCTCCTGTTACAACAACCACAAAAATCACAACAACAACTGTTACCACAACCGTTACAACAACAACTAAACCGAATGATGTTACAACAACAGTCACAACACCTTCTGATGATATATTATGGGGAGATGCAAACTGTGACAAATCAGTTGACATGGCAGATGTGGTTTTGATAATGCAGTCACTTGCGAATCCGAGCAGATACGGAGTAAAAGGCACAGAGAAATCACATATAACAGAACAGGGCTGCAAAAATGCGGATGTGTCAGGCAAGCAGGACGGACTGACCAACATGGATGCACTTGCAATACAGAAATTCATGCTTAAGCTTGTTGATAAGCTTCCGATTGAATAAATAAAAAGGCTTCCCGAAATCAGTGCAGCGGGAAGCCTTTAAATTTTAAGCAAAATAAATCACGGTATCAGAAAATACCGTTTGAAGCATCGGTAATACGATTTTCGTAATACTCTTTGTACCAGCCGAAATCGAAATTATTGTAAAGCTTCAAGCAACTGTTGGCATTAGTCAAAGCTCCTTCAAGACCTTCGCTGTCTTCAGCTTTGGCGAAGATATAAACGGCAGTGATAAAAATTTCAATAAGTTTCGGATCATTTTTGCACTGCGGTTTGTAGCCGAATTTAAGAAGTTTGAGAGCCTGATTGAAATCTTTGGCGGCACAGTCTGCAAGAGCAAGAGCAATGTACATATCAGCCTGTTTCTGGAGGGGAAGTTTTTCTGAATAGTTCTGCATAAAGTTGATGTTCATTGTTCTGAAATCTTCAGCGTCGAGGGCTTTTTGCGTAAGACTGATGGCTTTTAAGGAACTGACGCAGTAATCGAATTTTTCTGTTCCGCTTAGTTTTCTTTCTTGTAGTGTGTTTAAATAAAAGAGAGCAGTTTTGTGATCGTGGATACGTTCGTAGAGAGCAGCGAGTTGGATAACATCAATTGGATGCGGTTTTTTGACATTCTCGATAAAAGTACGGTAATAGAAATCACAGAGTTCTTTATCGTAGCCTGTATTGGCGAAAGTAAGGTATACTTCGTCATATTTTTTCATATCCGAACTGTGAGAAGGTATCAAAGAAAAAGACATTTTTTTTCTTTCTAACGGAGATAACATAAATTTTTCCCTCCTTGTCTGTAAAAATTCCCCTCGTTCCTTTAATACATTATCAATTTTAGCATAAATTCAATAGTTAGTCAATATTTGTTAGAGTTAATAATTTATTTTTGTTTAGATGCACAAAAATGATGACGATTTTTTTCTAAATAAAAATAATAAACTAAATAAATTTTAAGCTTATTTCAATATTATATGTTATAATAGGGTATAGTGGCATATTATATTGCCTTTGAAAAATATTAAGGGGAAATTTATATGAAAATACTGGTGGTTGAGGACGAAATGCAGCTTGCAGATGCATTGAGTGAAATACTAAAACGAAATCTCTATAGCGTTGATACTTCTTATGACGGAATAAGCGGACTTGATAACGCAATGACCGGTATCTACGACTGCATTGTGCTTGATATCATGCTTCCCGGAATGAACGGTATAGAAGTTCTGCGAAAAATAAGGGAAAATAAAATATATACGCCTGTTCTTCTCCTGACGGCAAGAAGTGAAGTAGAGGATAAAATAAACGGTCTTGACTGCGGTGCTGACGATTACCTAACAAAACCATTCATAACAGGTGAACTTCTTGCAAGAATAAGAGCATTGACTCGCCGCAAGGGTGAGATAGTTGACGATAATAAACTTGATTTCAACGGCTTGCAGCTTAATAAGGATACCTGTTCCGTTATCTGGGAAGGAAACGATGTAAAGCTTAGTCTGAAGGAATTTCAGATAATGGAGCTTCTTATCTGCAATCCTCACAGAATCCTTCCGAAAGAACGTATTATTGAGAAAATATGGGGATATGAGAGCGACGTTGAATATAATAATATTGAGGTCTATATTTCATTCCTCAGAAAAAAGCTTTCGTCAATAAATGCTCCCGTGCAGATAAAAACCGCACGAGGTATCGGATATTCGCTTGAACAGGAGGAATGAGCCTATGTTCAAAAAAGCACAGCTTAAATTATTTTCGTTCATAGTCAGTATACTGCTTGCCGTGTTTATCGGTCTTTTAGGTGCTATAAACATCATAACTCAGGAAGTTATAAACAGACAGTCACAGTTTGTTCTTGAGCAGTTAGCCGCCGGAATCGAATACGATGACAGACAGAATACTTTTGTTATGAACCAAATTTATGAGCCGAAAAGCAAGAAAAACAATTTCTGGAAAAATGAACCTCCTACAACTGACGAACCTGCTACCGAAACAGAAACAGAAACAGAAACTACAATAACTGTCACTACAACAAGCGTTACAACATCTGCTGTCACAACTTCAACAGCAGTAACAACGAGTACCGGACTGCCTGAAGAGGAACCGGAAGAACCTGAATCAGATGATCCGGAAGATGAGCCGATTATTGATGAGGAACAGCCAGAACCGCCTGATCCTCCATCTGAAAATCCTCCGCCTGCGGATACACAGCCCTATACATATTATGATCCTAATCAGCAGGATACAACATGGGGTGAATATATTCCGTGGGCAGATCCGTGGAACCCATGGAACCCCTGGAACCCCTGGAATCCGTGGAACCCGTGGGGCGGCTGGTACCCTCCTGATTCTGGAACGGACTGGAATAATCAGTCGGGCGATCCGAATAATAACGGATATCAGCAGGACAACAGCTATAAAAATGAGGGAATGTCATTCAGTGATGTGTATGAAGGCGGTATAGTACAGCTTGGATATACTGAAATTCCTGAAAAAAGTAAAGCCGTAACTGATAAAAAGACAAAAAATTCAAAGAATCAGAACAGCGATGAGATACCAAAAGTGTTTGATTCAATAGAATTTTTCGTTATCATGTCTGATAATAACGGAAGATACATTGCAACCCTTAATAATGATGAGCTTGATCCCGATACTGCACAGGGATATATATCAATGGTTCTTAATAACGACAAGAATAAGGGTATGCTGAATAAATTTCAGTATTGCAGTGAGAAAAAGCCTAATGGTACGCTTATGGTTTTCTCCGATAAAAGCGGTGAACTTGAGATATTCTCACAGCTTAAACGCACTACAGTTATTATTGGTATAATAAGTATACTTATTCTTTCGGTGGTGGCATATTTTTTGAGTAAAAAAAGTATAGAGCCTATAGAGGTCGCTTTTGACAGACAGAAACAGTTCATTTCAGACGCAAGCCACGAACTGAAAACACCTCTTACTGTTATTTCTGCAAATGCAGATGTTCTTTCAGGCGAGATAGGCGATAACAAGTGGCTTGAATATATCAAATCACAAACGGAACGTATGAACGTTCTTGTAAATGATTTGCTGAATCTGACAAGACTTGAAAATAATTCTTCCGATTTCATTAAAACGGACTTTGATATGAGTAAAGCTATAGTGAATACAGCTTTACCGTTTGAATGTCAGGCATTTGAACAGAATAAAAAGTTCTCAATAGATGTTGATGACGGAATAATTGTGAACGGAAGCGAACGCCATATAAAACAGATGGCGGCAATTTTCATTGATAATGCTCTGAAATATTCAAATGACGGCGGAATCGTAAAGGTAATGCTCAAAAAACAGGGCGATAAAAAAATATTCTCCGTATATAACACCGGTTCGGGCGTTAAAGACGAGGATAAGGAGAAAATTTTTGAGCGTTTCTATAGAAGTGATGCTTCAAGAAACCGTGCAACCGGCGGTTACGGTCTTGGACTTGCGATTGCCAAATCAATAATTGATAAGCATAAGTTCAAAATACACGTTCTTAACCGTGAAGGCAAAAGCATTTGTTTTGTCGTAACATTATAAAAAACTAAGGCAGCACCGCACAATCTTTGTGTGGTGCTGCCTTAAGGGCACCTCTAAAAACCC
>JAZQND010000081.1:0-9584 GCA_045627145.1 Ruminococcus sp.
CACTACGAGAGGGCTTGACGCAGCAGATGCTGTGCATAGCTGCTTTTTCTCAGAAGGGGTTTTTAGAGGTACCCTTAATAAAAAATGCCGCACAAAAACCGCACGGCATTCAAAAATTATTTAACTATAGGTTCGGTCCAGTACTGCTGATTGTAGATATCTGTAAAGCGATACATAAGATGAACATCTCCGCTTCCTACATCTGTATTGCTTATCTTCATATTCTGATGATATGTTAAAGTATCACCAATAAAATAGCTGTCATCATATTCCATATCGTAGTTGTAGTAATCGCAGATAAAGTCAAGCTTATCCCCTTCCTGAAGCTCTGTCATGCTTTTGGCAACAGTTTGAGTTTCGCCTCCGACATAGTCTGTTGAAGCACCCGCAATGAAGCCGTCAGGATTTTCATTATTGAATACAAGCAGAAGATTTACTCTTTCACCGTTAAGCATTGCCGGAACATAGCCGTTTATTGTGTATTCATCACCATTTTCAATAGTATCGGTATGATAGTAAGCCACAACCTGTCCGTCTATAGAGAGCCAGTTTTTATCGGTATCAGCCACGAGCTTTCCATCACCATCAAAACTGTATACATTGTCAAGACCGAGGTCGATATAGCCTGAACCGTCATCATAGAACATATTGAGGTCAAGCTGATGAACAAGTTCCCACTGTGATTCAGGAAGACTCATTGTGTATGTATCGTTCTGCTTTTCCCAGACAAGATTGTTTGCGTCGAAATAATAAGAAGCAAGGTAATCGGCAGTTTCGTTCACATCCGATTCATTCATGAAGTCTGTATTTGAACCGTCAAGACCTGCAATGCTTCTGTCTGATTTTCCGCCGAGGAAGCCCGAAAGAAGTGAACCGATAACATCAGAACTTCCTGAAGAACCCGAAGAACCGCCAAGACTGAAAAGTGAACTTAATGGTGAAGATGTTCCGCCTGCGGCAATCTGACCGCTTGTTTCAAGACTTGCAAACTGTCTGATACATTTTGAATATTCCGAATCAACTCCAACCTTATTGTTTATATTGCAGGCTGTATCAACGTAGGAGGTACGCTGATACGGGAAATAAATTGAAACACCGTAAGCATTGGTCATATTTGATGATGTCTGATTATATTTCACAGCCCCTCTTAAAGCCTCTGAAAGGGCTTTTGCTTCGGAAGTTCCGACATTATCGGCAAGATTTACAAGGTCAACCTGGTCAATCTTTGAACTTTCAGCAAACTCTCTTGCAGCATATCTTGCATCAGAAATTTCCTTATATTCTTTATTTGAAATTTTGGTGCTGACCGATTTTGCAAAACCTGAAAGCTTAGAAGGAACAGTATTTGAAAATTCGGCAAGGTCTATAACAGAAAGTGTGGTTTTCTGTCCTCTGCACTTCTTTCCGCACTCATTTATAAAATCATCAACGATATTTTTACCTATATCAAGAGTCGGAAGTGACGTATTTTTTCCAAGATTTGTAAGCCAGTTTGTGTAATACCAGCCTATTCCGGGTTCGGTTTCCTCGGAAGCGATAAGATAATCGGCGTGTTCATTCAGCATAAGTGCATTTTCTGCTGTTGCCATAAGACAGGCATCAAATCCGATAAAATCAAACTTTACACCGCCGTTTGTCAATGCCTGATTTATGCCTGTAAGGTCCATAGAACCGCTTTTGACATTTTTCTCGTCATAGCCGTATCCGCTTACAGAGCCGCCGCCGTGATCCCAGAAAATAAGCTCATTGCGGTTGGCAGGAAATTCTTTGCTGCAATACTGAATAAACTTGGAAAGATTGTTCGGATCAGTCATTGCTTTGCTGCCGTCATCATCAACAAGACGATTTATTTTACCGCCTTTTATCTGGTAAATCTGATTTACAGATGAACTGATACTTGAGTTTTTCCAGCTCTTACATCCGCCTGTATAAACTATGAGATTGACATTATCTCCGAAAGATGCGGCTCTCATTTCTTCCATATCAGAAGATGCCATGCCGTACTTGGATTCAAGGTCTGTACCGCACATATACACCATTATTGTCACTGTATCTTTGCCGCTGCCTTTGATAACAGTTCTTTTTTCTCTTGAACCGCTTGCAACACTGTTATCAACTTTTGCATCACTTGTATACGAACCGCCCGACGTATCAGATGAACTGAAACCTGAAGGTGCAGAACCGCCGCCGTCGCTGCTTCCGTCTGTACCCGAAAGCAGACCGCCTCCGCCGCCCTTGAAAAGAAGCATGGCAATTATTGCAATAATTGCAAGACCGCCACCTCCGCCTGCCGCAGCACGTTTCATATTTCTGCCGCCTGAAGAACCGCCGCCTGAATAGCTTCCTGAACCGACTTTGCCTGTGCCAAGACCATCGCCACGTCTTTTAGCACCGCTGCCGCCTGATGTTACATTTTTTTCTCTGCCTCTTGGTCTGTTATTATCCATAACTTCCTCCAATATTGTATTTTTCATGTTTATGCACAAGTTTTTAAGCAGCACTGTACAAAGTCGTCAGACGTGTTTTGTGCGGTGCTGCCTTTGTGCTGATACATTTCACATTTTACACTTTTTTCAGTCATTTGTCAAGAAAAAACAGATTTCATATGGGCATCTCTAAAAAACCGTTTTGAGTAAGAAAAAGCAGATAGGTACAGTAGATGCAAGAAAAGCCATCGAAGGCGTGCTTTCGCACTCCGAGAGGGCTTGACGCAGCAGATGCTGTGCATTGGTGGGTTTGGAGAGAAGGGGTTTTTAGAGGTGCCCATATTTTTTGTATAACGGACAATTCAGCCTACATATACTATTACAGAAATCTGTGGTGATACGGAGGTATGACTATGCTTATTGAACTTCTAAGGAATCTTTTTTTCTTTGCCCTTCATGTTGACAATAACACTGTTTTCCCGAAACCGCTTTCAAAAACTGAAGAACAGCAGTGTTTTGAAGCTATGTCCAACGGAGACAGAATTGCACGAAAAAAACTTATCGAACATAATCTGCGGCTTGTGGCACATATTGTTAAAAAATATGCCTCATCATTTGATGAACAGGATGAATTGATATCTATTGGTACGATAGGTCTGATAAAGGCAGTTTCCACTTTTGATTACACTAAAGGTGCAAAATTTGCAACTTATGCAAGCAGATGTATTGAAAATGAAATTCTTATGCATTTTCGTTCAGCTAAGAAATCAGCCGCTGATATTTACATAAATGAACCCGTTGAAACCGACAAAGACGGAAATGCTCTTACATTAATGGACCTGATAGATGACGGAGTTGACATACATGAACAGGTTGACCTGACAATACATTCAAAACAGCTTTATGAATTTCTGAAAAACAGCCTTGATAAACGTGAACTTGAAATACTGGTTTTTCGCTACGGACTTTACGGAAATGAACCGCATACACAGAACGAAACTGCATCAAAACTGAATATTTCACGTTCTTACGTTTCAAGAATTGAGAAAAAAGCCGTTGAGAAGCTGAAAAAGATGTATGAAAATACACCTTTTTAAAATGCAAAAATAATATTGCAAAATTTTATGTTTTTTGGTATAATTAAATTGAAGAAGTAACGACATAAAAAGTCAGGAGGTTAAAATGGATATTCTCATTACAGGCGGTACCGTCTTTGTAAGCCGGTATACTGCTGAATATTTCGCAGAATGCGGACATAACGTCTTCGTTCTTAACCGTGGAAACCGTCAACAGACGAAAAATGTCACACATATCTGCGGCAACCGTCTTGAGCTTGGCGATAAACTGAAACATCTTCACTTTGATGCTGTTATCGACGTAACAGCTTATAATTCGGATGATGTTAATGGTCTGCTTGAAGGACTCGGTTCATTTGAAAGATATATTTTGATAAGTTCAAGTGCCGTTTACCCTGAAACTCTGCCTCAGCCGTTTTCAGAAAACAGCAGATGCGGTGAAAATTCAATATGGGGTGCTTACGGTGTAAATAAAATACAAGCCGAAAACGCCCTCCTTGAACGTGTTCCTGATGCATATATCATTCGTCCGCCATACCTTTACGGTAAAATGAACAATATTTTCCGTGAAGCATTTGTTTTTGAACGGGCAGAAAGAAATTTACCGTTTTATGTACCTAAAGACGGAAAAATGCCGCTTCAGTTTTTCAGTGTGAAGGATATGTGTAGGTTTATCGACAAAATAATTCGGTTTGCTCCTGAAAAACATATTTTTAATGTCGGAAATCCTGAAACTGTCAGTGTTATTGAATGGGTAAAGCTTTGTTTCGGTGTTCTCCAAAAAACGCCTGAAATCGTTTTTGTGTCCAATGATATCCCTCAGAGAAATTATTTCCCTTTCTACGATTATACATATAAACTTGACGTTTCTTCAATGCTTGAAATAATATCCGATATCCAGTCTCTTGAAGAAGGACTTCGTGAATCGTATGAGTGGTTCAGAAATAACCGTGAAAGTGTTATACGCAAACCATTGCATGAATATATTAAAAATGAACTTGGGGAGTTGACGATATGATATATACTGAATTGACTGTCAAAGCTTTGAAATTCGCTTTTGATGCACACAGCGGACAGACTGATGTCAGTGGTCTGCCATACATTTTTCATCCATATCACCTTGCTGAACAGATGACAACAGAAGAAACTGTCTGTACTGCACTTCTTCATGATGTCGTTGAAGATACAGACGTTACTTTTGAACAGCTTGAATCAGAATTTCCTGTTTCTGTAATAAACGCCCTCAGACTCCTCACGCATTCAAAAGGTATTGATTATTTTGATTATGTCAGAAAAATCAAATCTGATCCGATTGCAAAAGCCGTCAAGCTTGCTGACCTCAAACATAACTCAAACCAGTCCAGAATTATTGACAGGTCTGCTGTTTCAAAAGAAAAGCTTGCCGCATGGAGAGAAAAATACAGTAAAGCTTTGGAAATTCTGCTTTCTGATGATAATTAAGGCAACACCGTCCATAGATTGTGCGGTGCTGCCTAAAAAATTGATTAATATGTGCTGTCCTTTCGGACAGCTTCGGGAGGTTTTATTTTGGATTTTAAAATAAACTGTGGTATCTGGGGAAGTATGTTCGGTGTTCCCGATGTTGTTGCTGATAATTTTCTCAAACTCGCTACCGGTCAGCAGCTTAAAGTTCTGCTCTATCTTCTCAGATGTTCGGGAAAAGTGTGTTCAGATGAGGAAATATCCGTAAATACAGGTGTTTCCGTTCAGGAAGCCGCTGATGCGGTTCTTTTCTGGCAACAGGCAAACGTAATAACTCCGCAGAATCTTCAGCAGCCTGCCATAAATACTATCATGACTTCTCCTCAGCAAAATGTTCAGCCTACCGTTCCTGCACAGTCTGCTCCCCCTGAACCACCAAAAGCTCCCGTAAGAAAAAAGCCGTTTCTAAGTCCTTCTGAAATTGCCGACTTCATGAAAAATTCTTCAGAAATTTCCGAACTTTTCAAAATGGCTGAATCTATTATGGGTTCACTTAACCATATCTTTCAGAATTCTCTCATCTGGATGTACGATTATCTCGGCATGAAGGTTGAAGTTATCATAATTCTTATTACTTACTGCAAAAGTATTGACAGGTCGAATCCTTCATACATAGAAAAAATCGCTTCCGACTGGGCTGAAAACGGTATCAATGACCTTAATGCCGCACAAAGTGAAGTCCAGCGTATATCCGCTTCTTATGACTTTACAGGCAAAATTATGCGTGCTTTTGAAATGAACAGAACCCCGACCGGTAAACAGGCTGAATTTATTGAGCAGTGGAGAAATTACGGATTCAGTATCGAACTTATTCACTACGCTTACGAAAAAACTATTGAGCAAATCAACAAACTCAGCTTCGATTATATCAATAAGATTCTGCTTTCATGGAAAGACAGCGGATTTACAACAGTTCAGAATGTTCGTGACGCTGAAAACGATTTCCGCAGCAAAAAGAAAAATTCTCCGAAAAATTCAGAGAATCCCGATGTAGATAAATATAAATTCGTTATCAACAAGTTTTAAGGAAGTGTTTTAAATGGACAGAGAAATATTTGATAAGGCTCAGGCTGTTATGACTAACCGCCGCCTTACCGCCGTAAGCGAAAATGAACGGCGTATTCAGGAAATAAACCGGAAACTTCCTCAGATAAAAGAGGTCAATGATGTTCTTTTCAATACGGGAAAAGAACTCATTAAAATTATTTCTTCCGGTAATTCAGCCGAAATCGACCTTAAAATTGAACAGCTTCGCCGGTATAACAACGGTGCTCAGGCAATGTCAAGAAAAATTCTCGTTGAAAACGGATATCCGGAAAATTACCTCGATATTCAGTATAACTGCCCGATTTGCAGCGACACAGGATATAACGGCAGCCGCTTCTGTTCATGTTTCAACAAACTCTGCGGCAAGCTTTCTGCCGATGAGCTTAACAAAAATGCCCAGCTCAAGCTTTCAAGTTTCAGCACGTTCAGCCTTTCTTACTACAGCGGCGACGATTACTTTACTATGAAAAAAATTCTCGAATTTACTCATCAGTACGCCACAACCTTCTCTCCGCAGTCAGGAAGCATACTTATGTTCGGCAGAACAGGCTTGGGAAAAACTCACCTCTCTCTTGCAATTGCTAATGCTGTTCTTGAAAAGGGCTGCAGCGTCATTTACGATTCAATCATAAACATTCTGAGAAATATTGAACGTGAACATTTCAGCCGTGAACATACCTCTGAAATGATTGACCTCGTTATGGATACAGAGCTTCTTATCCTTGATGACCTCGGCACAGAATACGAAACCCCGTTCTATAATGCCACAATATACAATATCATCAATACCCGTCTTAACAGCGGAAAGCCTACCATAATCAGCACAAATCTCAATTTTGAAGGTATCTCCAGACGATATGATGAACGTGTTGTTTCAAGAATCGTTGCCGCCTACCAGTGCCTCGAATTCAAAGGCGAGGACGTTAGAATGCAGATAAGAAAAAACAGCTGATAATGATATTGCTCCGCCAATTAAGTTTTAAAGCAACACCGCACAAAGATTCTGCGGTGTTATCTAAAAAATGCTCCCATAGAATTTCTATAGGAGCATTTTTACTTATTATGAATTTGTGCTTATGCATTTTCAAGAATAAGCTTGAAAGGTGCATATTTTCTGAAAGCTGAAGCATTCTTTTCAGGTGTGAGTGATTCTGCGGCTTTCTTCATCATATCTGTAAAGTCCTGGTAATAACGATCCTGAATAATTGATTCAACGCTTTCCTCTGACCACATATCGTCTTCGGTCATACGTTCTTCAATATCACCTTTTATGATGACGTAGATCGTTTTATCGTCATACTGATACTTTTCAGCCTTATAATTTTCAAGTTCATTGAAAACGTAGTCATTATAATCCTTATCGTAATTAGGAGTTGCAGAATCAGCAGCAGCAGTTGTTGTTGTTTCAGGTGCAGCATCCTTATCAGCAGTTGTTGTAGTATACTTTGTAATGGTCACTTCTTTTTCATAAGGATCGGCAGTAGTAGTGGTTGCGTCAGCAGTAGTGGTAACAGCGGTTGTGGTTACTATTGTAGTTACCTCCTCACCTGCGGCTTCTGCCTTTGCAGCAGCCTCCTCTGCATTTTTCTTTTCAAGAAATTTATTATAATCTTCTTCACATTCGCTGAGTTTTGCCATTTTCTTTTCATTGGTCTTCTCAGCATTGATATCCTTTATGTAGCCCTCAACAAGCTTATCAATCTCATGCTTTGTATCTTCATCATAATCATTGCCCTCTGAATCGGTCAATGAAATTGAGAAATATTTGATTCTTGCTGTCTTATCCTTGAAATACTCCTTCAGATCATCTTCTGAACAGCCTTTTTCTGCATCAATTCCGTAATAATGCTTGAAAATTTCCTCCTGCTTATAGGAATTTTCTATCATTAATCTGATAGAATCCTCGCCAACGCCGTTATCTGTAAATATCTGATTTGCAGTATTCTGCTCAATGGAAAGAGAGATCTCAGTAAGCTGTTCTTCTGAAAGCTTTCCGCCTATCTTTTCAAATTCAAGCTCTGTTGCAACAAAGTCCTTGCAGTAATCAACAGCCTGATCCTGTATCCAGTCTGAAGCATCAAGATCATCTATTTTGGAATCCTTGATTTCATCAAGAGAAGGATATGCACCGTTTTTGCTGTAAAGAGTATATGCAGCGTTGTTATAAGCGTATATTTCATTATAGATGAACACACCTGCCGGTACTTCATAGCCGTCAATAGTCAATGCTGTCTGAGTTCCCTTGCCAAGAGTAATAGCTTCAGGTGAACTGCAGCTTGTTACTGAAGATGCTATGGTAAGTGCAGCGGCAGCGGCTGCAAATCTGTAAAATTTATTCATTTGTAGTTTCCTCCGATTTTAGAATTTCCAGATACTGATATATTATACTATATTTTTTTACGTTTGTCTATACCAAAATGAAATTTTTTATCATTTTTTCACTTTTTCCTTTCGGATTTTTGCAATATAAAAAATAAATGTATTTTTTCTTGACTTTATAATAGAAAAATGATAAAATATCTGTATATGCATATTCTAAAGGTATGCTTTTGGGAGGTATTGCCGCACACAGTCCGTTTGATGATTCTGCATGGCGGTTCCTTGATTTCTCATCTTATTTATTACGAGGTGTTTTTTATTTGAAAGTTGAACTTCTCGCACATACCCCTGAACCTGAAAAAACCGTCGCAACTGCTGCTAAACTCTGCTATTCAAGCAGTGACATAATCTCTCTGAGAGATGGGCTTACCGACGAAAAAATCGAAAGTTTCATAGATATGCTCGTTTCAATAGGTCACGAGAGCGTTATGGAACACGTCAGCTTTACTTTCGGTATTGAAGGTATTTCCCGTGCCTGTTCACATCAGCTTGTACGCCACAGAATAGCTTCATATTCACAAAAAAGTCAAAGATATGTAAACGAAAACGGCTTCGACTTCATCACACCTCCAGAAATTGAAGCTCTGCCTGAGGCAAAAACTGAATTTGACAGGATAATTGCTGAAATTACGGATGGTTATGAAAAAATTGCAGACCTTCTTACTCAAAGTCATACTCAAAAACTCATTGTCAAAGGTCTTGATGAAAAAACTGCCGCCTCAAAAGCACGCAAAATGGCTAATGAGGACGCTCGCTTCATTCTTCCGAATGCCTGTGAAACAAAAATTGTCGTTACAATGAATGTGCGTTCTCTTTTCAACTTTTTCAAGCACCGCTGCTGCAACAGGGCTCAATGGGAAATCCGTGCTGTGGCAAACGAAATGCTTAAACTCTGCCTGAAAACCGCACCTAATATTTTCAGACACGCCGGCCCTTCATGCATCGCAGAAGGTTCGTGTCCCGAAGGAAAAATGACCTGCGGCAGCATCAAGGAGGTAAAGCAGTTCTTTAACAGCATGATTTCAGACACTTCTGCCGACTGACATATTCTTTCCGACTGTATTTCTTATGTACGGTCTGCATATACTATTCAGGCAACCATGAGGATATCCCTCTATAATATATATATTTAAGGCAACACCGCACAAAGATT
>JAZQND010000082.1:0-10664 GCA_045627145.1 Ruminococcus sp.
ACCTCAATTTCTCATTATTTTCACCCCGATAACTGTTACATCATCAGCTTTAAGTGTCGGATTGAACTTCCCTGCCTTACAGCATATTTCATCAACTATCTTTTTCAGGTCATCACCGCCAAGCAGAAGTTCTCTGATAAAAAGATATTCATTCTCATTTATTCCGTCTGAAAACATTATGGCTAT
Organism: Ruminococcus sp.; assembly: GCA_045627145.1. Classification (GTDB taxonomy): domain Bacteria; phylum Bacillota; class Clostridia; order Oscillospirales; family Ruminococcaceae; genus Ruminococcus. The sequence goes on from JAZQND010000082.1 coordinate 187, forward strand.
ATCTCCGGCATCAACCTCACAGTCTGCTGTGAAAATTTCTGACTTTTCATATATTCCTATCGGGAAGGTCGGGGCTGTTATTTTTACCACATCCCCCCTGTGACGTATTATTGTTGCGGCTGCTCCGGATTTTATCAGCATCATTCCGCAGGTATCAAGGTCTATCTTTATAACGTCAAGAGTTGCAAATGATTCGTCCTTAGATTTTGTCAGCATGACAGAATTTATCAGCTTTACAGCCGAACCATAGTCTATCCCGCAGTTTATCAGCTTTCTGAACATTCTCACGACCAGCCTTGATTCAAATGCGGCAGAACGTCCGCTTCCCATTCCGTCAGACAAAACAACGTATGCTGTTCCTGTGCCGTCACTGAAAGCAAGTGAAGTATCGCCGTTTTCGCCGGAATTATCTGCACTTACTGATGCACCGTAAACATCAGCCGAATAGCGTGGTTTTTCAAAAAGTCTTATCCTAACGCCGTTTCCTGAACTTATTGGTTCGGTATATTCAAGCTTTTTCCTAAGCTCATCAGAAATCAGGTCACATATCCTCACGCTTGTTTCAGGTGCATTTTCACTGCTGAAATATATCTCAACAGTCATGCGGTTTGAAGAATTGTAATAAGCTGCCACACACTGCGGCTCATACCCGAATTTTTCCAGTTTTTCACTCGCAAGACGGCTTATCGTTTCGGATTTCCTTATATCAGGTGTTTCACCGGCGTAACGGAGTATGCTTTCTATTGTTTTCATCTGTTCGCAGAGCAGTCCACGGCTGTCGGAATATCTTGCTTCAATAAGATGTTCTATTGTTTCCTCCTGAACCGCATTTTCATGTGCGGATATCAGCTCGTTACGCCGTATACAGGTATCAAGCTCGGATGGAAACGTTTCGGCAGATATCTCCGCCATCTGTGAAAGTTTATCAAATCCTTCCGAAATCAGACTCCCCTTACGGCGGCATATCTGATGTTTATAACATTTTTCACATACCCTGCGTATTTTTTCAGTAATGCACCTTTCATCGTTATCACGCTGAACAAGCATTTCTGCGATACGGTCAGTATCTTCCCTCACGCTTCCTATGGTATCCGACATAAACATCATTCTTGACATCATTATCCCGGCTGCCGATGAAACGCTTCCTGAAGAAAGCTTCACCCATTTATCAGAAAAAATCTGTTCAGCCGCTGTAAAAATCAAAACTCCGCAAAGTATATTTACCGACATATAAATAACATTCTGCGTCAGACCTGTCAGTATCATAAGCATAACACTTGCCGCAGCAAAAAAAATTGCCGCTGAAGCCTCTCTGCGGCGGTGAAGGTAACCCGTAAGCAGTCCGACGGCAGGCAGAAGCACGACAGTCATGCCTGTTTCGGCAGATGTAAGAAACGCCGCACAGGCAGTCAATGCTCCGCACATTACTCCGCCAACCTGACCATAATGAAATGCAGCAATAAGAGTAGCTGCTGCACCTATGATAACTCCGATATTCAGCAAAGGTATGTTAATTGAGCAGAGCGATGCCGTATAAATAGTATAAACAACAGCATAGCAATAACCGGAAAAAGAAAGGTCTATAACGTGTTTATGCTTTATATCAGATAAAACGCAAGACGCTGAAAAGGCTGTTATTCCGCTTAAAAGGCTGTAAAAAACGTAGAATGCAAGCTTTAGCAATAATTCACCGATAACTGCCGAAACAGCAGTTCCTGCCAGAAAAACGCTTACTGCCGTATATATGCCGCAGGTTTTTGGATCAAATTTTTCAATAAGCAGTTTTGCAATAAGAATAAGCACCATTGCAGCAAGCTTCACGATATTATGTCCGATATTTCCGCTAATGAAACTAAACAGCAGACTTCCGAGAAAAACTGCCGCACTTCTTGAAACTTCCAATGCTCCGGCAAGTGAGATATCAGCAAAAGCCGATGCACCTCCCACACTTGTTCCTGAAAACAAAAAACCTGCCGCCGCCGCTGCTGAAATTCCTAAAGTCTTTCTGAAAACCGTACTCTCTGTTATTCTGCCCTTTCTTTTCATAACTATCACCTTCAACGCATATTTTTATGATTTTATGCATCCATTATATCATAAAAAATATGCTGTTAATGTCGAAAATGATTTTATGGCATTGAAAAAAACAGAGTGATTTTTTTACTCCATCAATTAAGGCTTTAAGACGGAGCAATATTCAGTTCATCAAGGATCCGGCAAATACCATCAGAAAATACCTCATCACATTCAGGTTTATACAAACTGCGGTTATTCACTCTTTCGGCAAGAAATTCCGGAACTATTGCTGTTTCCACACTTTCAAGCATTGAAATATCCTGTTCACCGTCACCTGCCGCAGCGGTAAAGCCACAGGCAAGTCCGCATTTAAGAAAACGTTTTACGGCATTACCCTTGTTTATCTCTTTTGGCAGACAATAGACCTTTCTGTTATCGGAATATATATGCAAAAGTTCGGTATCGAGTTCACTTTTCAGCTTCATTTCAACCTTTTGCGGTTCTTCAACTCCTGCATAGACCATTATTTTTTCAGTTTCGTGTATCACCTTATTTTCAGCTCTAAGCAGTTCGGCTGAACGTTTAAGTTCTGATTCTGCATTTTCAGCAAGACCATACGTCTCATCGAGCCATTTGGTACAGATTTTTCCGTCTTTCAGAAGTATTCCTCCGTTGCAGACAAGTGCATACCTCCAGCCAAGCTTTTCCGAAATTCCTGAAAGGCGGCTGTATTGCTCAATTGTTCTTGAAGTAAGCGGAACTGCATTTATATTCTTAGCTGATAAAAGATATTCATACGTTTTTTTTGTCATATAACTCTGTTCACGGTCATGAAGCCACTCAACCGCAAACTTTTCGCCACGAATTTCACGTCTGTGAGAATAAATAAGCGTATTATCAAGATCGGCAAAAAAAGTAATCAAGTTATTGTCCTTTCAGTCAGTTATCAGCTAATTTCCTGATCAGTCCGCAGGCTCTGTAGTTTCTCAGCGGATAAACCTCAAGCTGTATGCCCTTTTCTTCTGCAAGCTGATATAGATGTCCGAGGTGTTCGTTATCGTCAAGGCTGTGTACAAGTATCTTCCACGGAACACGCCTCAGAAGTACTCTTGTTGCCTCTCCTATACTCGGCTTTACAAGATTGATATCGTCAATTCCGTATTTCAGGCATATCTCATTTACTTCCTCCATTCCGCTTACACCAGTACCGCCGCTTTCGATAGGCTTTACGCTTCCGAAACAGTTTTCAACTGCATCTATAAAATAGTAGGTAAGGTCTTCGTCCATAAGCTCCTTATAGAACAATGCACCGTGAAAATCGTTTTCACCTATTGCATCGGAATTAAGATAAGTTCTGCTCAGAAGTCCGGAAACAGTTGAATTAAGGCACGAGCTTGCAATGAGAAAATCATCGTAAGTTCCGCTTTTTTCTGCAAGATACGCAGGATCGGACAAAACTGCAAGTCCTGACGAAACGCCGCTGTAATCCAGCATTGCGTTATCAAGCTCACGCTGTATAGCACCTTTTCCCGTCCAGCCGTCAACAAACTGTATTGATTCCGGCTTATGACGGGCAAGGATATGAGCCATAGCATTTTTGTCTATTCCACGTCCTCTGATAATAGAAATAGTATAATGCGGAACGTCAATGCCGTATCTGAATTTGATATAACGCTTTATCAATACACCAACAGATGTTCCTGCACGGGCAAGTGAAACAAGTACGGGAGTTTCTTTTTGCTTTACGATTTTTTCGGAAACTGCCGCAGTTGCATCTGCTGTTATCTGTGCATACATACGAACCGCTTCCCTGAATGTATTCATATATGTTTCCGAAGGCTTGTATTCCAGCGGAAGCATTTCCGAATAGTGAGTACCGCTTTGAATACGCTGTTCACGTTCTTTTGTACCGAGAGGCGTAACCAGACCTGTCACATCTTTCAGCAGTATTGTTACATCTTCCTGTTTATATGTGCTGAACATTATTCTCTCCCTTTATAAGATATATTCTGCCGCAGCCGTTTTTGCGGATTATTCCTGCCATATCACTGACAGCTTCACTGTTTACAGGTGAAGCATCGGTAAAAATAACGGCTGTGTCATATTTTTCAATATTATAGATATATGTCACTCTTTCGCTGTCGTAGAAGCTGTGTATCCTGTAGCCTGACCTTATCGGATAATCTGTTTCATCAGAAATGCCGATAGGACTTCTTGTTGCGGCATGGCATCTTACCTCATCGGCTTTTCCATAGTGTTCAATGCACATTCCGAGAATCAGTGCCGGATACATAAATTCTTCTGTTCCAAGAACAAGTACACGTCCTGTAAGTTTTTCGATTTCGTCCATTACGAATTTTTTGCATACCTTTTCAAGTTCGGCAGTATAATTTCCGACATTACAGCCAAGTCTTGCATCAGTTACGGATACTTTTCTTTCTTCATCAACAGTTTCGCCGTCAGAACAAAAACTTTCGGCTTCCCTTGCGTTAAAGCCTTCCACGATTTGAGTATAATCGGTATTTTCAATTTTCAGCAGACTTATGCATTCAATTCCGGCTTGACGCATACGCTCTGTGTTTTCTTCCGAAACTCTGTTGATTATTGAGGCGGCAACGATTTTTTTACTAAGAAGTTCAGGAAAAATTTCTCTCATGCTGTTAATAATATTTATCAGAGTTTTTCCTGTTGAAAGTTCGTCATCAACAAATATAACAGTTTCCGTATTGCTGATATACTGTTTAAGTTTGTCAGCCGCAAGACGCTGTTCTGCCGCATGGCTGTGTTCCTCCATAAACTCAGCCCAGCAGTCAACATTTTCAAGCTGTTCTCTTGTTGTGTGGATATATATGCAATCCTCTGATATACTTTGTGCAGCAGCCGCACCAACAGCAGTCGCTGTTTCGGCAAAACCGATCACAAGCTTTGTTTCAGGATATTTTTCAGCTGCTTTTTTTCCAAGTTCCCCCATCATTTCAAGTGCTTCCGACGGTGAAACAGGAATATGCTTCCCCTGAAGCGGATCAACAAGAAGATATGTCCTCTTTTTATTATTAACTCTTTTCGCAAGTTTCAGAAGTTCTTTTTCTGTATATTTATCCATTTATGCAAATTCTCCTCAATCCCTGATACCATATATTTTAGCAAGAATAGTAATCCTTTCAGCCCATCTTGTATGGCATTTTTTCTCGTTCATTCTGTCGCCGCTTCCGCCCTTAGAAACTGCAAGACCGTCATGCTTCCAGTTCAGAATTAAACAAGCATCATTATAGTCACAGCGTTCAACCTTCAGGCTTTCATGTATTATCGGAAGCTGTGAAGGGTGAATTGCAGTTTTTCCGATAAAACCGTTTATCTTATCAAGTTCTATCTCTTTACGCAGACCATCAGCCCATTCTCCGTTTTCGTCATTTCCAAAATACTCCCAGACTGCCGCCGATACGACATAATCCCTTGAAAAAACATTCAAAACTGCTATAAGGATATCCCTTATAACACCTATTTCGTAGATATTCTGCTTTTTATTGCGGCGCAGACCAAAAATATTGCTGAAATCGTTTCCGCCGACACGAACATTAAGTACAAGTTCCCTGATATCGTCAAGTTTTCTCTTTATCTCTCCGAGAACTTCAATTCTGCCACTCATTTCCGTAACAGAACCGCTTTCAAGTATAGGCATGATATAAAGCTTTCTGAAAAGCTTGTGATTATATTCCTTAATCAGAGAAATATATTCATCAGCATTTGAAAGGTCAAATTTCGGAAGCACATAGCCGGTAAGGAGTTTTTCGGTTTTACCAAGAAGCTTATGTATCTTTGCCATGTGTTCGGGAGTTCGTATTCTCACAAACAAAAGCGGCAGCTTTGCACCGCTTTCCATAAGCTTGTTAAGATTTATTTTAAGCTGTTCTTCTGCTGCTTCAAGGCTTTCGTCCATAATTGAATCCTCAAGGCAGAAAACAAGAGAAGTCAGATTCTTGAAACGCTCTGTCAAAACATTTTCAACAATGCTTTCGTTAAGGGCGGGGGTATAAAGAAGTCCCCCGACACGATACGGAAGTTCGTCAACTATAACATTACTATCCATTTTTTCCTCCGCATTAAAGGCATATTTTTCATAATATGCCCTTGCTTTATTATTTTAAAATTATTATTTTTACTATAGAATGCCGTTCATTTATAGTAACAGCAACATTTCCCGCTTTGTGTTCCCTTCCGAAAACACGGGTAAGTGCCATTTCAATTTTCTGTTTTATCTGTGCCGCACTGTCAAATTCTCCACGGTCATTCAGAATTTTAAATACGATAAATTTAAGGTGCAGTCTTTCTCTTATCAGTCTGACAAGCTCCTCATAAGTCCTTACATAGCTGTTTGTACAATTGAAGTAGTTATATTTTGTTGCCGTACATATCGGAAGCTTATCTTCCGGGATATGGTCTTTCAGTATCTCATCTGTTGTAACGTTAAAATAGTCGTAGCTGATATGCTCCAGACCATCGTGATACATATTATCCCATGTTGCGTCAACATGATATGACTCTCCGCCAATTTTTACCAGATTCCATGCATGATTTGAATCATCATCGTAATTGCCGTCATTTGAAGCCTTGCCAAGTACGACTATGCATTTTATGGAATGTTCATTGCAAAGAAGCTTGAAAGCCTTTGAAATTCCCTCACAAACCGCTTTTCTTTCAATAAATGCCCCTACAATTGAATAAGCTGTAGTACATTCATCATCTTCAAGAGCATCGTGGTCGTAGGTTATGCTTTTCACCACGCTGTCATGAATATATTTTTCAAGCAGAAATTCATTGTTTTCATATTTTTGTGCGGCATTTCCGACTTTATTTACGATTGCACGAATGTCACGATTTATAGCCTCAATTTCGTTTATTCTGTAAATATACTGCGGCATGAGCAGATATTCGTCAGGGCCTATCAGCATTTTGATAATTGTCTGGTTTATGTAGTAAAACAGCGGATTGTCAAACAGAACCTTTCTGTATACATTTTGTACCTGTTTTGGTGACAACGGAAGCGAGATAATTATATTCAGGGCATAGGCTTTAATTCCGTCATAGATAAGCCTGTAAGCTTCTCTTTCCATGTCCTGCATAATGCTGTAATAGTATCTCTCGTTTCTCATTCCATCACCTCTCAGACAATTTTGTATTTCAGCCCGAATGCTTTGCAATAATCAGCAGCATACTGATTATTTCTTATAATTATTTCCATATCAGGTGAACAGCCTGAAAACGCATTATTCCCTATATAACTCACATTTTCCTGAATATTCAGCGATTTCAGACTCCTGCACATCATAAATGCACCATTTCCGATTTTTTCAACCGTATTTGGAATACTTACATAAGAAAGCCTTATACAGCCGCTGAATGTCATATCGCTGATTTCCGTAATACTTCTTGGAAGCATTACATTTTCAAGCTCCTCACAATCCTGAAATACACCATCACAAATTTTCTTCACATTTGCAGGAATAACTGCTGAACTAAGCTTTTTACAGCCTTTGAAAGCCTCTTTTCCTATTCTGACAAGACTGCCTGAAAAGGTTATGCTTTCAAGAAATCCTGCATTTTTAAATGCTCCTTCTGCGATATCAACGGTTCTGTCATCAAGATAGTATCCTATATTTCTGCGTCCCTGCGGATATTTCACAAGCAGCCGCCTGTCTTTGGAATAAAGAACCCCTTCCTGTGAAGAAAACTGCATATTTCCCGAAAGAACATCAATTCTCTCCAAAGCTTCACAATCATAAAAAGCATTCTGACTTATTTCTTTTACATCACCCGACAATTTTATACTGCATATCTGACTGCTGTCAAAAGCACAGGCTGAAATAGACCTGATACCGTCCGGAACTCTGATTTCATGGTATTCAGCACGGTTTTCAGCTCTTAAAATACGTCTTGAACTGCGGTCTGTCAGCATTCCGTTAACAACAGTGTATCTTCCTCCGCCGCCTATTATAATTCTTTCAAGTCGGCTGCACTTTTCAAATGCACGTTCACCGATTTCGGATATTTCAGAAGGAAGAACAATGCATTTCAGTTTTGAACAGGCATAAAAAGCCCTCGGATAAATACATTCCACAGAGGAAGGAATCTCTATCCGTTCAATCACCGTATTACAGGCAAACGCCTTATATCCGACAGCCGTACAGCCTTCAGGCAAACCTTCATCACAAGCTTCATTATCCGGAATTTCACCTTTTATCAGTATACGCTTTTCAGGATTTGAAGGCGGCTGTTCATCAACGATTTGTAAACCGAAATCCAGAGCATCTGCAAGTGTATTTATAGCTGAAACTGCTGATTTTTCTTCAGTTTCCGCAGCACTTACAAGCTTCAGCACACAACATTTCAGTATATTTTCCTTTATGCCGTCAGGTTCACTAATAACCTCCAGCATATCATCAGCTATGCCTTCGCCCAAAGCTTTGCAGACAAGCTTGCGTTCATCATCATAATGCGGTGCAAGGTCATGAATAAATGCATTGACACGCATTACGTCTTTCAGGATATCAAAACCATAATTTTCAATCAGAAATTTCAGCGTATCCTTTATCTGTTTTTCAGACTCGTTCATTCTGTAACACTCTCCGAAACATCAGACATAATTTCGGAAACGTTCTTTCTGTTCATAAACGCAGCTAAAGAAACGTCATCTCCGCTTCCCTTTGCAGAAAGTCTTGGAAGATATTCTCTCAGTTCAATTACAGCATCATCTGTTTCCGACTTTGAAAATGAAGAAAGAATAGTTTTATAAAATGAATTAAGTTTTTCATTTTTATCAAAGCTGTCATCAATTCCATCGGAACACAAAAAAACAGCCGCAGGAAGCTTTTCAGAATAGAAATGACGGAAATTGCTTAATGCTTCAGAATCACACATTGAAGTTGTAGTGTTCAGAAAGCATTTGTCATTCCACGGAACAGGCTGTTCAAACTTTCCGTCCGCATTCAGTACAACACATTTTCCGTCACCTATTTGAAAAGCAAACCAGTATTTTTCTGTAACTGCGGCGGCAAGGAGAGTAGTTCCGTATGCAGACTCAATACGTCCGTTATCAATGTATTTTTTCTTTGCTTTTTCGGAAAGTATCTGCATTTCATCAGCACTGAACGGATTTTCAGCATAATGTGCAGTAATTTTTTCATTCCAGCCACTGATTATACTTGCTTCAAGATTTACAAGCATCAGTTCACTTGCTGTTTTCATTTTTTCTGTATCAACACTTTCCAGAAAAGTTCTGATATTTTCTGCCGCAACTTCACAGGCAAACTCCGCCCCCAATGCACTCCGCACATAATCACTGCCGCCGTGACCATCGCAAACTGCGATCACAGCGGCATTATTACCGCAAAAGCTGTATGAAGCGTCCTGACATTCCTTGCCGTGCCTGATATGACTTTCTCCCTGTGCAGAAAGTGCGAAGGCTTCATAATCCATATCACTGCCTCCCGCTTACCACTGGATACCGTCATCATCAAATGAATCCCAGTCTGCGGCATCTGCGGCTTCCTGTGATTTTATTTCTCTGATAAACTCCTCTTGTTTCGTAAGATTTATCTTGCTGCCAACAGTTGGTGCAGCCTGATTAATTCCGCCTCCGCCGGCATTTGAACTTTTACTGCCTATCTGTGAAGCTGTAACACTTACAAACTGTATCCACTTTTTAAGTGCTTCAGGTGTATGAACTGTTATAACTGCATCAGGATCGCCTGTAAAATCTGAAAGTACTCTCCTGTTTGCATCATTTCCTATAGCTACAGCAACCTTTATTGCCTTCTTGAACCAATTATTTTCACGAAGTTTTTCGAGACTTTCCATGTAATTATCCGTAGGTTCACCATCTGAAAGGAGAAAGATAACTGGTGCAAAAGAACCGGCAATATCGCCCATATAAGCATTTCTTGAAAGCTTGTCATTAAGTTCGGCACAAGCTTTTCCAAGGTCAGTTACACCATTTGCGTTCAGATAATTCCATCTGAAACTTTCTGCCGCAACAGGTTCGTTTATCCATTTTGCACCTGTTGAAAATGAAAGTGTTGCAACCTTAATCTGTGCATCGGCATTCTGTTCTGAAATATCCTTCAATTCGGGAACTATTTCCTCAATAGCCGAATTAACAGTACCGATTTTTGCACCATTCATGCTTCCCGATGTATCTACAACGAAAAACAGAACCATAGTTCTCCTTGTTACTTCTACAACATCATCATAAATTCCCATAATATCACCTTAATTTATTTCAGCGGATAGTTCGCCGAAATTGATTTTTATACCCCTGCCAAGCTTGATTACCTGACCATTTGTAAAATTTCTTACTGAACCGCTTGGAAGTTCAGCCTGCCAGACATTATCTGAACAATTTTTAAGTCCAAGAACTGAAGCATCGTTAATGCTTGCCACAACTTCTCCCCTGATTTCGCTGATAT
>JAZQND010000083.1:0-8139 GCA_045627145.1 Ruminococcus sp.
TTGAGTAAGAAAAAGCAGATAGGTACAGTAGATGCAAGAAAAGCCATCGAAGGCGTGCTTTCGCACTACGAGAGGGCTTGACGCAGCAGATGCTGTGCATAGCTGCTTTTTCTCAGAAGGGGTTTTTAGAGGTGCCCTTGAGTTATATATGGAAGCTGAATAGCCTTGTGTTATTTGGCTTCTTTTTTAGAGAAATTTTATTATTGTCAGAAAATAGTGCTTTTTTTACTACATTTTATCTAAATTTTGTATTGCTTTCTTTTTAATCTATTGACAAACTATTAAAATACAGTTATAATTATATTGAGAAATTATAGCTGATATTCAGCTTTTTATGGAGGAAATATGGATATTATCATTGTAGGCTGCGGTAAGGTTGGAAGTGCCCTTGCCGAAGTATTAAGCGACGAACACAAAGTAACGGTTATTGATACAAAATCTGATAGAATTAAGTCAGCCGTTAATGATTTTGACGTTAAAGGAATTGTCGGAAACTGTCTGCAAACTGCTATTCTTGATGAGGCTAATGTTGGAAAGGCTAACCTTTTTATCGCTCTTACCGGTTCCGATGAGGTTAATATTCTTTCTTGCCTTATTGCTAAAAAAATGAATGCAAGACACTGTATTGCAAGAGTAAGAAATCCCGAATTTGATGACCAGCTCGTATTTATGCGTGAGGAATTGGGCATTAGCATGATGGTAAATCCTGATTATAATGCTGCAAATGAAATTGCAAAGGTTCTTCGTTATCCTGAAGCTATCAACATTGAGTCGTTTGCCAAAGGCCGTGTTGACCTTGCTGAAATCAGAATCAACAGCGGCAGTATTCTTGACGGTGTTGCTCTTACCCAGCTTTCCAGAAGAATGCGTCTTGATATCCTTATCTGTGCCGTTCAGCGTGGCGACGATCTTATTATTCCAAACGGCGATTTCATTTTAAGAGCCGGTGATAAAATTCACATGACTGCTTCTCACAGCAATATGGTTAAATTTTTCAAGAGCATAAGTTCTGCTTACCGTGAAAAGCGTGTAAAATCTGCTGTTCTTATCGGCGGCGGAAGGGTTGCTTATCATCTTGCACAACAGCTTATTGAAATGGGCGTTAAGGTCAAAATAATTGAAATTAACAGTGAACGCTGCCTTGAACTTAGCGAACACCTTAATAAGGTAAGCATTTCATGTGCTGATGGTACAGACCATGATATTCTCAAGGAAGAACACGTTTTTGATGTTGATGCCGTTGTAACCCTTACCGGAATTGATGAAGAAAACATTCTTCTTTCACTTCTTGCAAAGAATAATGGAGTTGAGAAGGTAGTAACAAAAGTCAACAGACCTTCACTTATTCAGCTTACAGATACACTTTCGCTTGACAGTATTATCTCTCCAAAAACCATTACGGTTAACCAGATACTTCAATATGTCCGTGCAAAACAGAATTCTGTCGGAAACAATGTTATTACGCTTTACAGAATGGTTAATGACCGTCTTGAGGCTATGGAATTTATTGTCAGAGAGAAAAAGAATTACGTTGATGTTCCGCTGAAAAAACTTAACCTCAAAAGCGGCATACTTATTGCAAGTATTATCAGAGGAAGCGAGCTTATCATTCCTAAGGGCGATGATTGTCTGCAGGTAAATGACAGCGTTGTTGTAGTTACAACAAACAGAGGTTTGAATGACCTTAGTAATATTTTTGATTAAGGGAGCTTTCGGGGAAAATGAATTATAGGATGATTTCTTATATAATGGGAAGAATACTTCTTGTTGTCGGATTATTTATGCTTCTTCCCATTATTGTAGGGGTAATTTATGCAGAAAAACACGTTTTTATTTCTTTTGGCATACCTTTTCTTATAACCTTCCTTTCGGGCTTTTTTCTTACTATTGTACCACCGAAGGATAAATCTATTTTTTCAATGGAAGGTTTTGTCAGCGTTGCGGCTTCATGGATAGCAATGTCTGTTATAGGAGCTTTGCCGTTTGTTATATCGGGAGAGATTCCTCATTTTGCTGATGCACTTTTTGAAACTGTTTCCGGTTTTACAACAACAGGTGCAACTATACTTTTTGATGTTGAGTCAATGTCACGTTCCTGTCTTTTCTGGAGAGCCTTTACTCACTGGATGGGCGGTATGGGAATTCTTATGTTTGTTCTTGCGATAGCTTCCAGTAAGGATACCCGAACCATGCACATGATGAGAGCAGAATGTGCAGGCCCGACAGTCGGCAGACTTGTTTCAAAAACCAGCATTACGGCAAGAATACTTTATGGAATTTACATAACCCTGACTGTTGCAGAGGTATTATTCCTTATGTTTGGCGGACTTCCGCTTTATGATGCAGTAATACACGCCTGTTCTTCTGCGGGTACAGGAGGATTTTCTATATGGTCTGACAGCATAGCCCATTACGGAAGCACATACGTTGAAATGGTAATAGCAGTATTCATCTTGCTTTTCGGTGTCAATTTCAACCTTTATTACTACATAATCATAAAGAAATTTTCACTTGCCTTTAAAGACGAGGAGGTAAGAACCTATTTTGGAGTTGTTATAACTGCAACAGTGCTTATTACCATTAATACAATGAAGCTTTACAACGGCTTCGGAGATACGATACGTCATACTTTTTTCATGGTTGCTTCAACCATAACCTCTGCGGGCTTTGCAACTACAGATACAGCACAATGGCCTGTTTTCTCACAGACACTTCTGCTGATACTGATGTTTATAGGCTCATGTGCAGGTTCAACGGGCGGCGGCATGAAGGTTTCGAGAATAATCATACTTTTTAAAACAGGTATTAAGGAACTCAAGTATATAGCCAATCCAAGAGCAGTGGCTTCCGTAAAAATGGACGGCAAGCCTGTTGAGAAGGACGTTGTAAGAGGTACCTGCAATTACTTCATACTTTTTATAATGCTGTTTGTAGTTTCACTTCTTCTCATTAGCCTTGACGATTTTTCGATTGAAGAATCAGCTTCGGCAGTTGTGACCTGTATGAACAACATAGGCTTCGGAGTTGGCAGATTCGGCCCTGCGGGTTCTTTAGGCGGACTAAATGCATTCTCAAAGGTAGTTCTTTGTTTTGATATGCTTCTTGGCCGTCTTGAAATATATCCGCTAATTCTTCTTTTTGCACCAAGAAAACGATGAAAAACTGCGGTTCAGGGGATAGAACCGTGAAAAAATTATGCCTTGCATGATTCAGGAAACTTGTCCTGAAAACGGAGGTTGTTCTGAATGCTGTGAGGTAGTTCAGGAGGTTAAAATTATGAAAAAAATATTCGCAGCAGTCATGTCGGCAGTTCTATGTTTTCCGACAATGGCATTTCCAACAGTCAATGCAACACAGATTAGTATGCAGCCCTCACCATCTATCATTGATGAAATGAAAAATGATGCATCAGGCACGATAGATGATTTAATGGGCTGGTCTATATCCGGAGGAACATTCAGATTATACGGCGTAGGCTCAATGCCGGATTACAACCTTGCTTCCGGAGTACCGTGGGATAAGTACCGTTCAGAGATAAGGTCTGTAGTAATTGAAGAAAAGGTTACAAGTGTCGGACGTGCGGCATTCTATAACTGCATGAATCTTCAAAGCGTAAGCCTTCCTTCAACCTTGAAAGCAGTTGCGGCAAGCTGCTTTGAAAATTCGGGAGTACAGTCCATAAAGCTTGGTGACAAGGTTACGACAATAGGCGACAAGGCATTTAAAAATTGTCCGAACCTTCGTGAAATTTACATTTATAATCCTTCATGTTCTATCTATTCTTCAAATACAACCATCTCAAATTCAGTTAACGGCGGATTCGGCGGAACGATTTACGGCTATTCCGGTTCAACTGCGGAAACCTATGCAAAGAAATACGGATATAATTTCAGCGTGATTCCGGGTTCAGCTCCCTATACTTCATCACCGCAGTCATCAAATACCACAGTAACCACCACTTCAACTTCTTCAAAACCTAAAACCACAACAACTACAAAATCAGTCAAGCCGTCAACCACGACAACAACCTGTCAGCCTTCATTGAATGTAAGATTTAAAATTAAGTCTATGCCTTCAAAACTGGTTTATGATATAGGTGAAGACCTTGATTTTTCAGGTTCATCTATTTACAGTGCCTATGATTATGTTAATGAATACGGCAAAAAGTCTGTCAATGCAAACAAGGAACAGCCGATGGACAACGAGCTGTTTAAGCTTGATACTTCACAGTATAACAAATGGAATGAGGGTACATATCCGATAAAAGTTATGTATACTGTAAATTATTCCGGACTTACTGCAACAGGTGAGGAAACATTTGAAGTTCAGGTAAAGCGTGGCGGAGAAGCAGGTACAACTACCACCACTGCAAAACCGACAACGACGACCACAACCACAACTACTACAAGACCAACCACTACAACCACTGCAAAACCAACAACGACGACAACTTCAACTACCACCACGACCACAACTACTACCACATCAACAACAACGACCACTACTGTAACTTCATCAACCACAACAAGCACTACAAGACCGACCACAACTACTACTCAAAAACCAACAACGACATCATCAACAACATCAACCACCACAACAACATCATCAACTACTACCACAACCTCAACTACCACAACCACAGCTTCATCAACAACAACTACTCAAGTAATCACAGAACCTCCAAGAAAATACAACTATGCAGTAAGATTTGTTGATGACGAAACAGGTGCTGCTCTTATAGGAGTAGTTTACAAAGTTTACACAAATAACAAAGCTGATGAACCAAAAGAATGCTGTTCTTCACTTTTGGATTTGTTTGAATTTTATGGAGATGTTGTAACAGTTCAGCTTATCGGAATGCCAAACGGCTATTCAGGCAAAAACGGCGATACATTCTTTATTACAAAGGATAGTTCATTTGTAAGCATCAGACTTAACAGAATAAATGATGATACAACTTCATCCAATACATCCACAACAACAACCTCTGCTACAACCACTACAACCTCCACCACAACTTCTTACGAAACTACAACTACTACCACTACAGAACCTAAGCCATCAATAAAAGTTGTATTTGAGCTTGTTGCTGCTCCTGATAAAAGAGAATATCAGGCAGGTGAGGAACTCGATATGAGAGGTGCTTTGGTTGGAGATTACGTTTTCTTCAGTAACGGCAGAGGCTATACCGAGCAGTACGGCTATACAGTCCGTGAGGCAGACTGCGGCGAATATGTGATAGATGATTCAGAGTTCAATAAGAATAAAGCAGGCATTTACACTATCTACATCACAAATTATGTAAATGTTCACGGCTGTACAGACGTAAAAACAGTTTCGTTTGATGTTGAGGTAATCGGAAATACTCAGATAGATTATAAGCTTGGCGATGTCAATCTGGATGGTTCGGTTGACGCTCAGGATGCTTCGATGGTTCTTACGGAATATGCTGTAACATCTGTAAACGGAAACGTCCCGTTCGGTGATAATGAGGCACAGCGTCTTGCGGCTGATATCAATGAAAGCAACACAATAGATGCTCAGGATGCTTCAATGATACTGACTTATTATGCATTTTCATCAGTAAACGGAAATGAGAATGTGACCATTGAGCAATGGCGGGATTTATATAATCGCTAATAACCTGCAATGAAATCAATGCAGTGATAGGAAAAATAACGAAATAATATCTATAAGACGGCTTTTTTAAGGGAAACCCTTGACAAGCCGTCTTTTTTCGAGTATAATATTTTGGTACGCAAATTATATGCGTATAGTATATCTTTTTAGAAAAGGAGGAAAAATATGCCTACATTTAACCAGCTCGTTCGTAAAGGAAGAAAGGACCTCGAAACAAAGTCCACTGCTCCTGCACTCCAGAAGGGCTACAATGCTAAGAAGAAGGTTCAGATCAACCAGAGTTCACCTCAGAAGAGAGGCGTTTGTACTGCTGTAAGAACCGCTACACCTAAAAAACCTAACTCAGCTATGAGAAAGATTGCCAGAGTTAAGCTCACAAACGGTTACGAGGTAACTTCTTACATTCCGGGTATCGGTCACAACCTTCAGGAACACAGCGTTGTTCTTATCAGAGGCGGACGTGTAAAGGATCTCCCTGGTGTACGTTACCACATCATCAGAGGTACTCTTGATGCTCAGGGCGTTGCTAACCGTAATCAGGCTCGTTCAAAGTACGGTGCTAAGAGACCTAAGCAGAAGTAATCGATACTTCTTCCAAAAGTCAGCGGCTTGACTATAACTGCCGTTTCATTAATTAAAATAGGCTAACTACTACCGCAGGATGATGCGGAGATAATATAGATTTGCTCATCGGCATGATGAGAATGATTTATCCTCTGCATTGGCCCTGACGTACCGGATGGTGAAGAAATGTCGCTTAGACAGTAATCGTTCGGGTACGAGTACCTATGAATTCATCAATCTATATGAAGGAGGGAAGCGAAAATGCCAAGAAGAGGTAAAATCGCAAAGCGTGACGTATTACAGGATCCTGTATACAATTCAAAGCCCGTTACACGTCTTATCAACAATGTTATGTTAGACGGTAAAAAGGGTGTTGCTCAGAAAATTGTTTACGGTGCATTTGAAATCGTTGCAGAAAAAACAGGCAAGGATGCTCTTGAGGTTTTTGAGCAGGCTATGGAAAATATCATGCCTGAACTCGAGGTAAAGGCTCGCCGTCTCGGTGGTGCTACTTACCAGGTTCCTATGGAGGTAAGACCTGAAAGACGTCAGACACTCGGTCTCCGCTGGATAACAAAGTATTCCAGAGAGAGAAACGAAAAGACTATGAAGGAAAGACTTGCAGGTGAGATTCTTGACGCTCTTAACGGCACCGGCGGTGCTTGCAAGAAGCGTGACGATACACACAAAATGGCTGAGGCTAACAAGGCATTTGCTCATTACCGCTGGTAAGAGCCAAAGGAGGATATTATGGCAAGAGATTGCACACTTGAAAATACCAGAAATATCGGAATCATGGCTCATATCGATGCAGGTAAGACCACTACCACAGAGCGTATCCTTTTCTATACCGGTGTAAACCACAAAATCGGTGAAACACACGAAGGTTCCGCTACTATGGACTGGATGGAGCAGGAGCAGGAGAGAGGTATCACAATCACTTCCGCTGCTACAACTTGCTACTGGGGCGGTCACAGACTTAACATCATCGACACACCAGGTCACGTTGACTTTACTGTTGAAGTTGAACGTTCACTCCGTGTTCTCGACGGTTCTGTAACAGTTCTCTGTGCTAAGGGCGGTGTTGAGCCACAGTCCGAAACAGTTTGGAGACAGGCTGATAACTATAAAGTACCAAGAATGGCCTATGTAAACAAGATGGACATTATGGGTGCTAACTTCTACCATGTTATCGACATGATGAAGGACAGACTTAAATGTAATGCCGTTCCGATTCAGCTTCCTATCGGTGCTGAGGATACATTCAGAGGTATCATCGACCTCGTTGAAATGAAGGCTTACATTTACTACGATGACCTCGGAAAGGATATCCGTGTTGAGGATATTCCAGAGGATATGACTGAACTTGCTCAGAAATACCACGATGAAATGGTTGAGCACGTTGCAGAACAGGACGACGCTCTTATGGAGAAGTTCTTCGAGGGTGAGGAACTCACAATCGACGAAATCAAGAGCTGCATCAGAAAGGCTACTATCGCTAACGCTATGGTTCCTGTATGCTGCGGTACTTCCTATAAGAACAAGGGTGTTCAGAAGCTTCTCGATGCTATTATCGACTATATGCCTTCACCACTCGACGTTCCTGCAATCAAGGGTACAAACCCTGATACAGATGAAGAAGAAGACAGACCTTCTTCAGACGATGAGCCGTTCTCAGCTCTCGCATTCAAGATCGCAACTGATCCGTTCGTTGGTAAGCTTGCTTTCTTCCGTGTTTATTCAGGTGTTGTTCATCAGGGCGACTCAGTTCTGAATGCAACAAAGGATAACCGTGAGCGTTTCGGCCGTATCGTTCAGATGCACGCAAACCACAGAAAAGACCTCGATACAGTTTACGCAGGCGATATCGCTGCTGCTGTAGGTCTTAAAAACACCACAACAGGTGATACTCTCTGTGATGAAAAGCACCCT
>JAZQND010000084.1:0-8912 GCA_045627145.1 Ruminococcus sp.
TATTATAACACATATATAATGTATTATCAATACAATGTGATGTATTTTAGACAAATTTTACAAAAATATTTATGTTTATTTGTTGATGGTTTATATTGTAAAATTATTACAATTGTAATATAATGGAAATATAAACCAAAAGAGAGGAAATCAGAAAAATGATTGAAAATAAACTTAAAGACATTCGAAAAGAAAAGGGTATCGGACAATCTGCTCTTGCAGATGCAATCGGTGTAGATCAGAGCTACATCTCACAGCTTGAAAGCGGTATCCGTCCGATTAACCTTGTAACGTTGGACGAAATTTGCGAGTACATGAAATGTACTCCAAATGATATTTTAGGATTTCGATTTACGAAAGGGGATGAAGACAATGCCGGCAACTTGCAGACCTGATATCACGCTTAGAAAAGTGTGGGGAAACATCGAAAAATTCAGATTTGAAAAAGAAATAGGGTACAAGACACTTGCAAAGGCAATGCATATTTCTCTCCCATTAATCTATAAAAGACGTGATGATCCATCAAATTTAAGAGTATGCGATATTTTATACGCTGCTAAATACTTCAACGTTGATGTTGAAGAATTCTTCAAATAGATAGTTTCTTTGTCTCTCCTTTTATATATTATTTTTGTTAACGGGTTTCTGAACGGTTTTCCCCAAAAAAGCCGTATCCCAGAGCAGAAGTCAGAATCCTGTTGTTTTCACACTCGCACAGCCATGTGAGTGCCTCCGACATTGAAAATATTTTGATATAAGAAAAGTTCGTGTTAATTTCCAGCACAATTTGCCGACTTCTGCTTAACGTAATTTACAAGTCCCCTATATTCTTTTACGGTTTTCTGCACAGTTTGTACCGAGATCAAGCTGTATCCCATAGCAGAACATACTCATTATATACCTGTTGTTAAAACGTAATTAGTAACCATGTTCTGCTGACTTTCTTTCATTATTTTTTCATTCAACTATGGTTTCTGAGCGGTTTTTCCAAAAAAGCCGCATCCCAACCGAAACGCATTCTGTATTCAGGTTTACCTCCTGTTGATGTTGTTATTATTATAAACTCCTTTAGTTTTTTTTCATGCGTTTCGGTAACATATTTTTTTCATTATTTTTTATCCATCTTTTTTATTCCGAAAAGGTTTTCTGAACGGTTTTCCTTAAAAAAGCCGTATCCCAAAGCTGACGGAACGTATCACAGCGATTCAGAACACGAATGAACATTGTGTATGGTAAAGGTATGCGGCTGTGAAAAAAGCATATTGAATTGCTGTGATGACTCCGAAAGCTTACTGACATTTTAATTTCTGCATTGAGTGCTGTTGAAACCAAAAAAAAGAACAACCTGTCCTCCACAGCACGGAACAGGTTGCTCAGCTCGAATACTTATTTATAGTACTTATGCAATCGTATTGACAGGACGATTGACTGATATTATTATATCATAAATGCAGTAATCTGTCAATAAAAATTTAACATCAATGCACACTGGGTATGCTGGTCACTGTGAAAAACCAAACTGTCATATTTGGTCACCGCATTGGAGAAGGAGCAGACTACTATGGCAAGAGCATTAAAAGACGGTCTTGACTACTTTCCTCTTGATGTTACTTTTTTCTCGGACATTGATACACGAATAATCAGAAGCCGATATGGTTCTGACGGTATCATTGTGTACCTATTTCTGAAATGCGAGATATTCAGAAAGGGATATTACATCAAAATTGATGATGATTTCCTCTGTCTGATGTCCGATGAACTGAACATTTCAGAATCTCTTATCAAACAGGTGCTGAACTTCTTGCTCAAACGGTCACTGTTCAATAGCAAACTTTTTGAGTCGGACAAGGTTTTAACATCTGCACATATTCAGAAGCAATATCAGCTCTCAAAAAAATCCGCTGGTACAAAGAGAGATATTGTTGTCAAGCCAAAGCTCTGGCTTTTAAAAAATTTTGAAAACGAGAGCTTTATTAAAATGCACCCTTCTGAAAATATTTCCGAGAAAAATAACGATTATTCCGAGAAAAATAACGATTTTTCCGAGAATAATTCACAAAGTAAAGTAAAGGAAAGTAAAGTAAAGGAAAGTAAAGTAAATGAAAACATTTCCCCGATAATTCGGAGAAATGCTGTTGATTTTCAGCTGCTGAACAGAATTGTATATTTATATAATTATATCTGTTCCGAGTTACCCGAAGTTGAAATAACGGCTGATAAGATTACAGCAATTCAAAGTTTAATCGGAAAAGGTGTTACAGTTGAAGAAATTGCTGAAGCTTTCAGACTTGCAAACAGCAGTGATTTCCTCACTGGAAAATCTTCAAAAACCTTCAAAGCATCTTTTGAATGGATAATAAAACACGAAAATTACCAAAAGATTATTGAATACAAATACAACAAACAGGAACAGAACGAGGAAAGTTATGATATCAACGAATTTTCCAAGTATGCGATAGGTTATAAAGTACCCGACAGACAGAAACTTCCCGGATTCTGTAAGGATTGTCCGAACAAAAATCCATACAAGTGTATCTGCAACTGCATGAAAGAGGAATGGTCAGAAATGACTTCATCGGCATCAATTGCATTGAGCAGGGTAATTTAAGAGGGGGGTATATCATGATAAAATTATGTGATAGCTGTGGCATGGAACTGGTCAAGACAACAAAATCAAGATATTGTCCTGATTGCAGGAAATCAGCAACGCTGGAAAAGAAAAGTGCATTGCGTGAATTAATTGCTGACAAGATAAAACGTGAAGAACGTATGAAGTATTATCATTCAGATGAATTGATAAAGACAATCGCAAAAGCTGACAAACTGGGCATGAGTTATGGCCAGTACCAAGCTATGCAATACACGAAATTGATGAACAAAAAAAGAAAAAGGAGAGTTGAACAGTGAAAAGAATGACATTTGTTGAACCAAACGGAGTGTGGGGAGTTTGCGGAATGAATGCCGACAATGAAAAAGAAAAAGTTTATGGTTGTATCTGCAAGCTGAGAGATTATGAGGACAGCGGTCTTTCTCCATATGAAGTCGGACAGATGATTGACAAGGTTTATGATATGGAGAAAAAACTTGAAACAATTGAAAAGGAGCATGAGCAGGTCAAGGAACGTATCAGCATCGGCACAGTAATTCAGGGATATGTTGTTACTGCTATTACCGACACTTCTGCAATGGCAGAACGCAGACACAAAATCGGTGCTGATGACTATGTAGTATGGAACATCGACAGAGACAAATGCGGTGTTAATAACGGAATGTACTATGAAGAAAAAGAAGGGGCGGTTTTCAATTTCGCAAATCGTCTTCAGAGAGTGAGGATATAAGCAATGGAAAAGACAGCAATGATATTGGGAATTATCCTGTTTATAGTTAGTATAATTGCGGCAATTGTTTCTGTAGTCGAAACATTTAAACAGTACAACGATGACTTCAACGACAATAACCGCAAATGACAAGGAACAAATCCCTATGATTTCATCACCATGCAAGGAATGTTCTGAAAGACACTTGAAATGTCATTCAGACTGCGAAAAATATCAGAAATACAAGGAAGATATCCCGAAATATAAAGAAAATCTGAAATTATCTCAGATTGTTTTCAAGAAAAAATGCTTAAGGGGGAGAAAGTATTGAAAGTCAGGGAAGTACCACCAAAACGAGTTTTGGATAGAGTAAGTGAAATGTGTTCAGAAGAAACATTTTACACGTTAAGATTAGAAACTGCTGTGACAATCATTGCAACAGCAAGATTTTTAGGATTCGGCAAAAAAAGAATACAGCAATATATAAAATACATGGATGATGTAAGACACGAATTTTTAGGTTACCAGGCAGATGATATCCTTGAGGAAAAGATTGAAGAGGAATGTAGAAGTTTGGGATTTTCTCTAAAGGAATTATTCTGCGAGGAAGTTCCTTCACACAAAGAACTGATGAGACGTTCAAGAGCGAAGAAGAAAAACAAAGTAAGCATCGCCCAAGCACATGAAATGTCACAGAAAATTGATGCAATGAAGAAATTTTTAGAGGAACAGCAGAAAGGAGCATAACTATGGAATTATTAAACACAATGAAAAAGCTGGACGAAATTGAGCAGGCTGTAAGACATTCAGACGATGCGGATCAGATAATCCGCAAGCTAAAAGAAGAGAATAAGCTGCTGAAAAAGATGCTGCAAGAACTAACAAGAGAAAAGGCTATGTCATGAGCGGGTTTTTCGTTATAAAAACACAGTTACCGTCACTAAACGAATACATCAACGTATGCAGAACAAATAAGTATAGCGGTGCGAAATTCAAAAAGGATATTGAATTCTACATTGAATTATGCATACAGCAGGCTAAGAGAAATGGAACGTTATCCGAAATGGGTAACGTTCCGTGTGAAGTATTTATAACCTGGAACGAAAAAAACCATAAGCGTGATGTTGACAACATTCAGAGCGGTGCGAAATACATATTAGATGCACTTCAAACGTGTGGAATTATCAAAAACGATAGTCAGAAGTATGTAAGTCAGATTCACCACCACGTGCAATGCGTTGATAAGACCGATTATGTCAAGGTTGAATTGAGAGAAATAGAAAGGATAAACGCATAATGAATATTCAAGAAAAAATTGCTGAACTTGAAAAGCAGCTTGCTGAATTGAAAAACGCTGTTGAAGAAAAGGAAATTAAACAGGAAGAACCAAAGTATGAAAGAGTTGCAGTAGATGAGCCATATTATTATATCAGTTTATATAATGTTCTCGTGGTTGAAAATGAAATAGAAAATCGTGTACCATTTGACAACGATATATTTGAATCAAATAATTATTTCTATACCAAAAAACGTGCAGAAGAAGTTGTTGAGAAAATCAAAATGCTTTTGAAGTTGGAAAGGCTGCATGACATTTACTGTCCTGATTATGTTCCGAATTGGGATTCCAACGACGAGAAAAAATACTATGTGTATTATAATAATACTAACGCTGATGAATTGTACAACTTTGTTTATTCATATAAACGCAAACGCAACGATGTTTGTTTTCCGACGGAAGAAATAGCACAGAAAGTATGTGATATACTTAATACTGAAATAAAGGATGAAAAATGTTAGAAGAACTGCTTGATAATTTCATCAGAAACAGCGAAATATTAAAAAATTCCGATTATGTAAGGGATTTCGTTATCAATCTTCATCATGAGCAGGAATATGAAGAATTAAGAAAGGAAATGCAGAATTGAGCAAGGACGAATATTTGAAGAAATGCTATGAAGCAAGTAAGATGCAGAACGTTGTCGAATATGCTCTTGTTTCATTCAAAGGAACAAATTACATTCCGTTTGCTTTAGAAATATCATATAAAAACGGTGTTGCAATTGTCAGGGCAGTTTTAGGCGATTTGAATGCATATTCTGTTGCGTATGCTAATCTGCAAGATGTTGAGGAGGCGGTGGAAGATGAGACCGATTGATATTGTGCTTGTTGTTCCCGACACAAATGTCGGGAACATGAAAGATATATCAGAGACATTTTTACAACGAGATAAAAGCAGGGGGAAGAAAAGATGATTAAAATTGAAAATGTCGATGTGTTCGGCTGGAAAGCGGCTATAAGAGGTATGCGTAATCCAATGAATAGTTGGAAAAATTCAGATAGTATTATTGACGAAACAGGACTATACGAAATAGGAAAAAATGACCTTGAACGTATGAAAAGTTTAGTTAGTGCAGGTTCAGACGATGCAAAATTTATGCGTATGATTAATGTTACTTTGGACATTACTGCACCGCTTTACTGGTGGAAGGAATTTGATACTTATAAGGTTGGTACGGTCCGCAATTCATGTTCAACAATGCATAAGATTCATACGAAGGAATTCACTCTTGATGATTTTTCACATGAACATTTATTTAATGATGAAAATACTGAATGGGGCGATATAGTGTCAACAAGGGTACTGGAACACGTGATTTTCAGATTAAATCATTTTCGTGAAAAATATCTTGAATACAAATCATTTGAAGGTTCAGCGACAGCTAAGTTGATGTCAAAAGATTACTGGTATCAAATGATACAGCTTCTACCGTCAAGCTACAATCAGAGAGCAACAGTGCAGTTAAATTATGGGGTTCTGCTCAACATCTATCGCAGTCGTAAAAATCATAAGTTAGACGAATGGAGAGAGTTTTGCAAATGGATTGAAAGTTTACCGTATTCAGAATTAATAACAATGGAGTGATTTTTAATGAGACCAATCGATGCAGACGACTTGAAAAGAAGAGGCTGTAAAAGTTGCGGCATGACACATAAGGAATGCTACATGGTCGATGCATGTTTTTTAAGGGAGATTGCAGACGAAACTCCTACGCTTGATGTTCGACCTGTTGTTCATGCTGAATGGAAAGAAATAAAAGAGTACGAACACGATAAACTCCCGATAGTTTATGAGTGTTCAGAATGTGGGTATCAGTATCACACTCAAAAAGGCGGAAAATTTAAGCACTGTCCCGATTGCGGTGTGAAAATGGAGGGCGAGAAAAATGCCTAATTGGTGTGAAGGTGTACTTAAAATCAGAGGAAGTTTTGACGATGTAAAAAAATTTTTTATTGAAGGAATTACTTGTGTTAATCTGTTTGGAAACGAAACAAAAGATTGTTACAAAATAGAAGAAAATACTGAAGATACTTTGTGGATTAGATATTCAGATATACCATACATTAAAAACACAAGAAGAGCATTTCTGAATGAAAAAGATATTGAGATATGGTGCGAAAAAGAAACAGGAACATTTGCGTTTGATTTCCGTCAAGCATGGGACGTTGATGCCGAACAATTTGCAGAAATATCAAAAATACATAACATTGACATAAAAATCAACGCATACGAAAAAGGACTGGAATTTGAAAGAAGAGTGCATATTGAAAAAGGGAAAATCATTGAAGACGAGGATATTGAATATGATGATTATGTATGGGAATGTGCCATGCCGAATTTAGGAGGGTGATGCAATGCCTACGCTTGAGGATTTTTCAAAAATATTAGAAGAAAACAAAAAACTTAAAAAGTTGTTAGAAGAAGCTGTGTTCGATGCAAAATCATTAGCAGAATGCCTGTATGAAAAAGGATATGACGGACATTGTTTCAAGTGCATATATTCGGACAGTGATGAATGCACAGAAGTATGCGACTACACAGAGGTGTGGATGCAACAGGCAGAAAGGATAATAAATGAGACCGAACAAGGATAATTATTACATAGGAATTGCACAGGCAGTGAGCAGGCGATCAAGCTGTCTGCGTAGACAATACGGTGCAGTTATCGTGTGCGGCGATGAGATTATAAGCACAGGGTACAACGGAAGTCCCAGGAGTGAAGTAAACTGTTCCGACACAGGAGAATGTAAGAGAATGAATGCTGAACACAATGATGGCAACTATACTGAATGCCCTGCTGTTCATGCGGAGATGAATGCAATAATTTCTGCAAAGCGTTCCGATATGCTCGGAGCAACATTATATCTTGCAGGATATGAGCAGGGAAAAGAATTAGAAAATCCTGTTCCATGTCCGATATGTGAGCGACTGATTAGAAATGCAGGGATTGGACGTGTAGTTTCATGACATTGAATGAAAAATCAAAAAAATTAATTGAGATAGAGTGTCTGATTGATGAAGCAAAAGAAGACAGAGAACGTGCATTGAAATCAACGCAAAATTCAAAAAACAAAGAGTCATCCGATACAGCATTTAATTTTTATTCTGCGACAGGTCAAACAATTGAACAGATGATCGAAGAACACAATGACATTATCGCAGATATCGTTTCGGAAATAAACACACTTGATAATCCAAACCAGAGGAGGATTTTGAAAAAGAAGTATCTTGACAGAAAATCAATCAAGACAATTTCTGTGGAAATGAATTACTCTTACGGTTATGTACTTGAAATGATTTCAAAATCAGAAGATGAGTTGAAAAAAACTTATACTATCTGATACTATCTTATACTATATGATATTTACATATATATAATAGTATAGTATAATATAATCAACAAAATATCTCAAAAGCTTGTTCAGGTTCTGAGCAGGCTTTTTTTATGCGTCAATTTTTAGGTGAAAAAATGCTTAAATCCTGTTGTTATTGCGGTAAAATTCACAATAAATCGTTTAATTGTGGCAATAAACCGCAAAAAAAATACATAAGAAACAAAGAAATAGACAGATTCAGAAATACACAGCTATGGCAGAACAAACGTGAATACATCAAAAAAAGAGACAAGTATTTATGTCAAGCCTGTTTGAACAATCTTAAAGGGACGATGAAGAAAATAAACAATGAAAAACTTTCGGTTCATCATATAAAACCTTTGAGAACTCATTATGAATTGAGGTTGACAGACAGTAATCTGATTACACTTTGTGATTTTCATCATGAACAGGCAGAAGACGGACGATTGTCTGAATCGCAACTGTATGAAATAATCCCCCCGTCTGATTAGGTTGCCTTTTTTCTGTATTTTGTGACAACGACTCCGGGGATTTGTGCAAAAAAAATCTGTAAAATGAAATTTTAAGATACAAGGAGGTAGAGAAATTATGGGAAGACCATGTAAATCCGCTAAGGTTCTGACCGAATGTTCGCAGACCAAAGATGAAATCAATCAGCGAACTGAAACGGAAAAAAACTTGCAAGGTGCGAAAAATAAAATAATTCCTCCGAGTTATCTTGATAAAAATCAGAAGAAGATTTTTAAGTACATCGTTTCGGAATTGAAAAATGCTGATATTCTGGGGAATTTGGATGTTTATATCCTGGCGACTTGCTCTATTGCGATTGATCGTCTTCAGATGATTGAATCTAAGATTAATCAGGATATTGAGTTGGTTCAGGATAAGGAATTGATGTCG
>JAZQND010000085.1:0-6134 GCA_045627145.1 Ruminococcus sp.
TATAAATATCTAAAAATTTATAAATAATATACCCGTTTTTTTTATTATTATACAAATTGACGTTTTTTTTCAAAACCACTTAACAAATCAAAAAAAGTGTGGTATAATTTATAGTGCATAAATATGTATAATTTTTTGAAAGGAGTAATGCCGTTTTTTACGGTAATTCTGACAAAATGGAAGAAAAATACAATAGTCCCCATGTCAGGTCAAGAGCCTCTGACACGGGGGAAAGAAAGAAAAAAGGCTCTAAAAAGAAAAAGCACAGTCTGCCGTTTCTTATTTTCAAGAAACTGATAGTGGTAATTGCCACTACGCTTCTGTCGCTCTTCATGGTAATCATAATTACAGGAACTATAGTCAGTACCGCACTTACTGTCTACGTTCTCAATTTTATGGACGAATCTACCAACATCACCCTTCAGGAACTTGAATCAGGAAGTGATACCTACTTCTACGGTACACAGAAAAATGATAAGGGCGAAGACGAACTTGTTGTTCTGCATAAGGTCAAAACTGACGTTCAGCGTATCCCTGTTACTATTGACAGAATTCCCCAGCACGTCCGTAATGCCTTTGTATACACCGAAGATGAGCGTTTCTATACCCATGACGGTGTTGACTATAAACGTACTTTTTCAGCCTTCGTAAATATGTTCGTTCACATTTATGATACCGAACAGGGTGGTTCTACCATCACCCAGCAGCTTATCAAAAACCTTACAGGTGATGATGAGCATACCCCGCAGCGTAAGATCCGTGAGATTTTTTCTGCTATGCAGCTTGAAAAATCCTATACCAAAGACGAGATACTTGTTGAATATCTCAACTATATCGGTTTCGGCGGTCCTGTAAACGGAATACAGCTTGCTTCTATCCGTTATTTCGGTAAAAACGTCGAGGAGCTTACGGTTCCTGAAGCCGCAGTTCTTGCCGCTATCCCGAAAAGCCCGGAACACTACGGCCCGTTCGTTGAATATACTGATGACGAAACAGGCAAGGTCATAGTTGACGGTCGTGCAAATAACAGAAGCCGTCAGGAATATGTTCTCTTTAAGCTTTACGAAAACGGTGCGATAACCTACGATGAATACCAGAAATACCTCAATGCAAAGCTTATATACACAGATTCTCAGGAATATATAAATAACCACCCCGAAAAGCTTGCTGAAGAACTTGAAGAAGAACAAAAGTCCAATTCATGGGTAGTTGATGCTATTTACTATGAAGTTGCACGTTATTTCGAGGAACAGTTCAATATCGACGAACAAACCGCTATAAACCGCATAAATCAGGGCGGTTACAAAATTTATTCGTGTGTTGACGATAAAATGCAGAAATACGTTGAGGAACGTTTCCTCGATGCTTCAAACCTTATTTCCCTTGATGCAACAAGACGATGGTTCGACCTTGACGGCGATGGTAAAACCGAAGAAGTTTACCCTCACGTTGCTTTCGTTGCAATGAACTATAACGGCGAAGTTATGGCTGCTGTCGGTGATACCGGCGAAAAGGTCGGTTCTCTTGGTACAAACTATGCCGTTTACGATCCAAGACAGGTAGGTTCAACCATGAAACCTGTCGGTGCTTACGCTTACGCTCTCGAAAATGACCTCATTCACTGGGGTTCTATCTTCCAGGATAAACCTATAATGACTCTCGGAAACGGTAAACCATGGCCTACAAACTACGGAAATACCCTTTCATACGGTTATAACTACGTTTACTATTTCCTCCAGCAGTCCTACAATACAGTTCCTGCACAGATTATTGATGATGCAGGCGTTCACAACGTTTACAAATTCTGTAAGGAACAGCTCGGTCTGCGTCTTGATCCCGGCGACGAAGATGTTGCTCCTCTTGCTCTCGGTGCTTTGACTTACGGTATCACTCTTGAAAACCTCGTCAACGGCTACCTCCCTTACGGAAACAAGGGCGTTTATAATGAAGCTCACATTGTTACCCGTATCGAAGACAGCAATCAGGAAATCATTTACCAGAACAACGGTAACCCAAGACAGGCTGTTTCAGACGAAACTGCATGGGTTATGAACAGACTTCTCAAGAACGTCGTTCAGAACGGTACAGGTACTGCCGCACAGCTCGGAAATAAAGTCGTTGTCGGCAAAACAGGTACAACAGATAACTGGTACGACGAAGCTTTCGTTGGTCTTACCCGTGACTTTGTAAGCGGTATAACAGTCGGTTACAAGCGTAATGATCCGGCACTCTCCCTTCCTACCAACTTCAAATCGGCTCAGGTATGGAAAAACGTTATCGGCGATTATGCAAATACAGAATTCCTTGATACTCCTGCTGATTTTGATCCTGTTGATAGCGTTGTTGAAGGATATATGTGTCCTGATACAGGCTGTATCGCAGGTGCTTACTGCGGCAAGAGCGTTTACGGATACTGGAAATCTTCAAATGCACCTTACTGCAACGGTACAAGAGTTGTAGGTATCGGTTCAGCCTCAGTTGCTACCAATGCCCCTGTAAACAACAATTACAACAATAATTCCTATAACAACAACGGCTATAATAACGGCGGTAATACATGGAGCAACGGCGACAGCACAGGAGGCGGAAATGACTGGAGCAGCGGCGGAAGTACCGGCGGTGACACATCCGGTGACATTACCGGCGGCGATACAGGCGGCGGTAACATTACCGGCGGCGGCGATGTCGGCGGCGGAGACGTTGGCGGCGGCGATGTCGGCGGCGGTGATGCAGGCGGCGGAGACGTTGGCGGCGGCGATGTCGGCGGCGGCGATGCCGGCGGCGGTGCAGCGACAGAATAAATAAAGTA
Organism: Ruminococcus sp.; assembly: GCA_045627145.1. GTDB lineage: Bacteria > Bacillota > Clostridia > Oscillospirales > Ruminococcaceae > Ruminococcus. The sequence goes on from JAZQND010000085.1 coordinate 2,810, forward strand.
CAGGTGATATTTTTGAGTAATTCAATCAGACTTTGCTGTCCATGCCACTTTGGTCTGGAAAGCGTTTTAAAATACGAAATTCAAAAAATCGGCGGAACTGACCTCAGAGTCAGCGACGGCAGAATAAGCTTCACGGGCGACGAAAATATCGTCGCCCGTGCTAATCTTTGCCTTTCTACGGCAGAAAGAGTTCTTATTGAACTTATTGAGTTTAAAGCGACCTCATTTGAAGAACTTTTTCAGGGGGTAAAAGCTATTGAACTTGAACGCTACATAGGTCCTCAGAATGCTTTTCCTGTCAAGGGAGATTCCCTTAATTCCGCCCTCCACAGCGTTCCTGACTGTCAGTCTATAGTAAAAAAAGCGGCAGTTGAACGTCTTAAATCAAAATACGGCATAAACTGGTTCGATGAATCCGGTCCGACTGTTCAGATATCATTCAGGATATTCAAGGACGTTGTTTCAATTTACCTCGATACAAGCGGTATCGGTCTTCACAAACGTGGCTACAGACGCAATTCTAATGCTGCACCTATCAAGGAAACACTTGCTGCCGGCATTATCGACCTCGCCCGTGTACGACCTGATTCTCTTATCTGCGATCCATTCTGCGGAAGCGGTACTCTCCTTATTGAGTCTGCTCTGAAAGCTTTGAATATTGCACCGGGAATCAACAGAAGATTTGCCGCAGAAAAATGGGAATCATTCAATAGCAGAATCTGGCAGGAAGAACGCAAACGTGCTATTGACTGTGTAAATAGATCAGCTGAATTTCATGCGATAGGCTTTGATATCGATGACGATGCTGTTGCTCTTACACTTGATAACGCTCACAAGGCAGGTATCAAATCAAGACTGAAAATTGAACAGGCTGACATCACCAAATTTGTCCAGCCTGAAGATTCAATAGTAATCTGCAATCCGCCATACGGTGAACGACTTCTTGAGCTTCGTGAGGCAGAAGATATCTATAAGAAAATGGGTAAAGTTCTCGGAAAAGGCGGAAGCAGACAAAGCTACGTCATTTCCGCACACGAACAATTTGAAAAATTCTTCGGTGAAGAAGCCCGAAAACGCAGAAAACTCTATAATGGCATGATAAAATGTCAGCTTTATATGTATTTCTGAGGTGAATAATGAATGTTGCTTTATTAATTATCGGTATTGTACTTATTGCCATGACAGCCGCTGTATTGACTTTACTGCTGAAAATCTATAAATCAGGCGGCACTGCTGACAACGGCGGTTCTGATGTTAAACTGCTTATCAACAGCTTCAAACAGGACAATTTTTCCGCAAACCGTGAACTAAGAGAGGAAATCAGTTCAAATGTACAGAACAGCGTTAAGAATCTCGGCGAAATCCTGAGCAGTGTCCAGAAATCCGCAGGTGAAGCACAATCAGCCAGAATCAACGACATGAGTGCTGAAATTTACCGCAGACTTTCAGATATGGATAAGTTTCTTTCTGAAAAACAGGAATCTTCCGGTGCAGAGGTAAGCCGTCAGCTCCAGATTCTCGAAAACCGCTTCAAAACACTTGAAGCAAACAACGAAATGAAGCTTGATGCTATGCGTTCCACCATGACCAGACACCTTACAGGCATTCAAGAGGAAAACAGCAAAAAACTTGATGCAATTCAGGCTACCGTTAACGAAAAGCTTGAATCAAAAATGACTGAATCATTCAGACTGGTCAGTGAACGTCTTGAACAGGTATACAAGGGACTTGGCGAAATGCAGTCAATTGCAATTGGCGTAGGCGATTTGAAAAAAGTTCTGTCAAACGTAAAAAATCGTGGCATTCTCGGTGAAATACAGCTTGCCGCAATTCTTGAGGATATCCTCACTCCAGAACAATATGAAAGAGAAATTCCTACAATCCCGCATAGTTCCAGCCATGTGGAATTTGCTGTCAAGCTTCCGAACGGTGTTGACGGCGGCAGTATTTATCTGCCTATAGACTCGAAATTCCCCGGTGATACCTATGCTGCTTTGCAGGACGCTTATGAATCCTGTGACCAGAACCTTATCACTGAGGCAAAAAAATCGCTTAGAACAGCTATTAAAAAAGCCGCAAAGGATATCAGCGAAAAATACGTTGAACCGCCTTATACAACCAATTTCGGAATCATGTTCCTGCCATTCGAGGGGCTTTATGCCGAAGTTGCAGGAAGCGGACTCATTGAAGAACTCCGCCGTGATTACAACGTTTCCATTACAGGTCCTTCAACTATGGCAGCTATGCTCAATTCACTGCAAATGGGCTTCCGTACCCTTGCTATCCAGAAAAAAAGCAATCAGGTCTGGGAAATTCTCGGCTCTGTAAAGTCCGAATTTCTTACATTTTCCAAAGCCCTTGAAGATACTCAGAAGCATATCAAAAAGGTGGATGACGACCTCGAAAAGCTTGTCGGCGTAAGAACTCGTCAAATCAACCGTAAACTCAATGCCATAGAAACTATTGAACCCGACAGTACGGTTCAGCAGTTAAACTTTGATGAATAAAAAATACCGTACAAAGCCTTCAGACTGCTTTGTACGGTATTGCTTTAATTTCAGGTGATAATTATGAATTATTTCACAAAACGCAGGATATTACAGCTTTTCTTCCCCAATCGCTGTCCGATATGCGGAGAATTCATAGGCTGCAACGATACATTCTGTACTGACTGCTCTGAAAAAATAACTGTATATAACGGTTCTTTCAGCATAGAAAATGCCGAAAGCTTCACAGCCGCATACGTCTATAACGACAGCATATCTTCTGCCGTTTTCCTTATGAAAGACGGTATATGCGGAAATGCTGACTACGCTCTCGCAAACGGCCTTGCCGCCGCATTGAAAGAAAACGGTATCAGTAAATCTGCCGATATAATCATTCCTGTACCGCTTCACCCTTCCTCCCTGCGAAAACGTGGCTTCAACCAAAGTGAACTTATCGGAAAAGAACTTGAACGCATCCTTAATATCGAACTTGTCACAGATGCAACAGAAAAAGTTCATTCAACTTCCGAACAAAAAACTCTCAGCCGTGAACAAAGGATGGTCAACCTGAAAAATTCCTTTGCTGTGACCAAACCTGAAAAAATACAAAATAAACGTGTGCTTCTCGTTGACGACGTTTGCACCACCGGCAGTACTCTTTCCGAAATCGCCGGTATACTTTTGAAATCCGGTGCAAAAACCGTCCACTGTGCCGCTTGCTGCAAAACTGAATAGCAATAACGGCAGTACTCATACAGAAACTTTGTACCTTTTATTGATGGAAGAACCTTTCCTCTATAAAAAGTAAAGGCAAGACCGCACAAAGATTGTGCGGTGTT
>JAZQND010000086.1:0-17082 GCA_045627145.1 Ruminococcus sp.
TTTATTATTTGTTTATAAAAATAAACAAACTCAAAATTTACTTTACCACAGTTCGTTATCTTTACGACGTTTTCTGATTAAAACAAGTGATGTAATGCCCGCTGTAATGGTTAATAGTGCGGCAACAGTAGCTTTGAACCAAGTACGATTAAGCAGATACTTAAAAGAATTATTCGTAACAATAACATTATTATATGTAAGTTCGGTTGAATTTCCGGCAATATCGGTTGCAGCAACCTTTATAAAATACGGATGTTTACTTGATGGGATATTAAAAGATAAATCATTTCCAACAAGGTTTGATTCTACTTGTTCTCCATTGATAAATGCTTTAACTTCATTTAACTGTACATTGTCAGAAACGTCAAAATGTGCAGCGTATTCTTTTCCGTGATATGATGAATTAGACGAAATATTTGCAGGAACTAAGAAAGGCAATGTGCGGTCAACTGTGAAAGAAAGTTCTGCTTTTTTTGATTCTGAATCGCTTATATTAAGGTTGCCAGCCTTGTCTACAGAGTGTATAGAAATTGTGTAATCTGCATCTTTTATGAAGTTTTTGGGCGAAATTATGTACTTGTATTCAGACCAGCTATCAGCACCGATAATATGATGGACTTCATAATCTTTGCCGTCGATTAATTCTGTTATTTTACCGTTTATACTGAGTAAAACGCTGTATATTCCGCCGTGTTCGTCTACGTTGATTTCTCGAATTATTACATCAGGTATATCTGAAATACATTTTCCTGAAATTTCACTTGCTGTATCATCAAGTATAAAAGTTGAACCAAAACGATTAACTGAAAACTGGAACTTTTCAGTAGTTTCGTTGCCTGCATCGTCCTTTGCTGTGGCTGTAATCGTGTAAATATCGTCATACGTTTCGGAATTAAGAAAATTATCAAATTTAAACTCATATCCGTTTTCTGATTTAATTAGATTGCCTGTAAAAGCAAGGTCTTTTCCACGTTTTGCTCCATCAAGTTTTATTGTAATATTATCAGAATTTAAATGCGGATCAATGAAAATAAGAAGAGGACGTATTTCATCAGAACTGTTCGCAGGACTGACGTTTTTCAGCTTAATTTCGGGCTTTTCTGTATCAATTGAAAATTCGTTGCTGTAAGGCTGTATGTCGTTTCCTGCACTGTCCTGACCTGTAATACTGATTGTGTAGTCGCCGTCTTTTTCAAATTTCATTGATGCAGTGTGCTTATCTCCATTGTTAACCCAGCTTGTATTTTTGGAAAAATTCTCCTTTTTATTATTGAAAGTGCCCGAAATTACAATTCGTTCGGGATCAAAATTATCGTCAACTATGCTGAATGTAACATTGACATCTGAGCCGTAGTTTTGATTCTCACTGTCAGAAAAACCACTTGTTGGAGTGACTATTGCCGGGGTACGGTCAATAGTGAAAGTTTCACAAACAACTTTCTCAGCTTCGTGTCCGCAAAGATCCTTACATTCAACTGAGAGTACATAAGTTCCGTCTTCGGAAAAAGTGATTTCAGCTTGATAAACAGCACTGTCAGTGTCTTTCTGACCGCCTGCAAGCTTCCATGTGACAAATTTTTGTGTACCATTTACAGTAACCTTTGCAAGGTCGGGAGAAAAATTACGTTCGTTTATTGATATAACTGCTTTTCTTGGAGATTTGTAAATAGTTTTGTACTTGGTATCCGCTGAATTGGCAGAATCGACAAAATCCACATTAATTGAAGGCTTTGTTTTGTCAATACTGAACTCTGCGGTTTCAAATTCAGTATTATGCGGATTACCGGCATTGTCACGGAGTCCAACCATAATCGTGTTTGCATTACTGTTTTCAGAAACCGTGATATTTCTTGAAATTTCGTGTACTAAATTAAAATCGTATGTCTGAGAAATTTCCCATTCGTCCGCTTCATTTCCGGAAAGAAAACCGTTGGAATCAATTTTGACAGTACTGCTGCTGCATCCTGAGGCATTAAGAGTAACCTCAGATATTCCAGAAAAATCGTCACATACAGCTACTCTTGCGGTTACATCATTTCGGTATAGAGGTCGGCCGTTGATGTCGGTGTAAGAGGTGGGCGGAAGTTCAACAGAAAGATAAGATGTTTGTGTGTGCATAAATCCGTCTTCAGTAACTATACCAACAGTTGAATACTTATCAGAAATATTTCCTGAATTATCGGCGGCAGTTACGCATATCTTACCTCGGAAGTTTGCAGGAATACGAATTGTACAATTTTCTGTACTGTTTTCTGATGAAAAAGTAAAAGGGAATCTGTCAGCTTCTGTGCCGTCTGCATTCAACAGCACAGCTTCAATTTGTTTAATTCCTGAACTTGGTGCGTTGTCTTCAACAGTTATACTAATAGGAATTTCTGAGTCTGCAAAAAATTCAAATTTTAATGCATCAAGATTGTTCATCAAAGCTGTTGTTTCAGTGCTTACAGATTTAATAATCGGTGCTTGCGTATCAGCGTATAGTTCGATTTTCTGAGGTTCGGAAGCATTTCCTGAATTGTCATGAGCAGTCAGTTCAACTGAAATCCTTCCACTGTTTCCGTTGCTTTCAAAAAGTTTGACAACAAAGTCAGAATTTGCCGAATTTCTGAGGTCTGCACGGAATGTTCCTGTCTTGCTGAGAGGAATGAAGCTTATATAATATCTGCCGTTTCTTAGGTCTTCGACGGATATATTGTAGTCGATAAGGTTAAGATTTGAAATAATTCCATTGACATTCAATTCTATGTCATGAAGCCCTGAAGCAAGTTTACGGTCGTCATCAAATGCCGATATAGAGAGGTTTGCGGATGAATAGTCGGAATACCATTCAGAACCGTTTGCAGAAGTAAAGTCAGCAGAATTAAGTTTTTTGATAGTGGATTCAGGTGCTTGGGTATCAATAATAACATTGTATGGAGTGGTAACAATTGAGCTTTCATTGCCTGCACTATCAATGATTTGTATACAAATAGGATTTTTCAGGTTAGTATTTTTAATTTCTTCAGCTGAGAAAACGTGTCTGTAAATACCGTTGCCGACATCGGTCATCTTAATAGTAGGAGTTTTCCCTCCCGAAATATCAAGCATAACCTCTGCTGTTCCTGAACCTTTTTCGTCTATACTAACTTCAATTGACGAATTTTCGTGCAAAACGTAGTCGTCATCAACCTGAAATGCATCTAAAACCGAAATCTGCTCAGGGGTAGTTTTGGGAATATAATTGTCAATTGATATTTTTCTGGTTACAGTATTACTTTGATTTCCATTGCAGTCAAATGCCGAAATATCGAGGCTATCCTCAATTATTGCTTCTTCTGTGTCTTTTTTGAGTGATGCAGAAACAGTGAAATTCCCGTCATCTTCATTAAAATGAAGGGAAATGTCATAATCAAGAGGATTGGTATTGTCAATCAATTGAAATTCAGTTAATTTCTGGCGTAAAACAGAGGATTTTTCGACACTTGTGCTGTTATTTAGCAGAGAATTGAGTTTTGTCTGATTTTCAAGAATACCCTCTGCTGTTTTGCGGTTGCTTAGAAAAGAATCAGAAAAATCGGACAAAATCAGCTCACGGATAAGTTCAATAATTTCTTCTTTTGTCTTGCGATAATCGCCGCTTTCGTACACTCCGGAAATGTCAGCATTCCAACCGTTTTCGGGGCGGCGGAAAGTGTAGCATCCTATCCTGATTTCAGAAATTTCGCTGAATACTGTGCTATCTGCATTGATAATTTCTTTGTAAGTTGAGTCAATAAATTGTTCGTCATCGGAAAGTGTTTCGGTATGAGAATCAAAGGGACTTGGTTCAAAATCTGTTATGTCAATGTCAAATTTTGTACTTTTCCTGTTCTCCCAGTTTGACTCGCCCGAAATATCTACAGATACCACAGGAGCAGAAGTGTCTTTGTAGAAGGTCAGCGGTGCAGAAAGACTGCTTACAATACGGTCATTCTTCTGGTCGTAACCAAGAATATTTTGGAGAATGAGAATAGTCGGAGAGTTGAAATTATCCCAGTTTATAGCGAAATTTTGAGAACCATCGGAGTTAACCCTACAGACATCTGAATGCAGTACAGGTTTTGATGCAGGAACGCCCGTATAATCCAAAAATACAAGTCTATCAGCATATTCTGAGGAATTGAAAAGGCGGATTTCAGAGGCTGATGAGTCAAATGTATAAAGATTCTCGCAACGTTTTGAAATAGAATCCTGAGTTTGTAAGGTAAAATTTTTATCATAAGGCACGGTTTTGTAATTCAACGTGATAGTGTCAATTTCCGAAGAATAGTCTATGGATAGGTATTTATCGCCATTAGAAATTCTATCAAATATATCCGAAGCGGAAACAACGGTATTTCCGTCATAATCGTAGCTTTCAAGAACTATGTTTCTGTCAGCAAAATAGGGAATTTTCAGTATGAAATCTCCGTTGGTATTTTCAATTTCGACAGGTGAAAATTCAATATCGGATTTTTTATCATCAATATATACAGTAGATGTTAGGGAGTTTTTAACAGTTTCAATAGAGTATGTTGTCCCTTGATTGTAACTTTCGAGACCTGATGATTCAAAGACATGGTAAAAGAAAAAAGGATTGTTTTTAACATTAACAATTTTGCTGTTTGTACCATCAGAAACGATAATTGCCTGATTATTGCCTGAATCCAAAGAAATACGTTCAAGGTCGCACCAGCGAAGTTCCTTCGAAGAAACACTTTTACCGTTTAATTTAAGGTCAAATTTGTCACTGTCTGCAATGTTAAAAGTTTTGTATGTGAAACCATGTGTAGAAACAAGTTCATTCTTACTGTTTGATATGTTAACTGAAAATGTACCATCAGTATTTTCAGTTAGATTAAATGATAAGAAATCATTGTTCAGGATCTTAATTGGTTCGGAGTTGCCGTCTGCCAGAAAACGTTTGTCAGGTGTAAGATAGAAATATGAACCCGCCTTATAATAGCTGTTTTCTAAAATATCGTCATCATCAAAATCAAGAGAAACTTTTTTATCCGTTGTTGCATTGTCAGTAAATTTATAATAAGCAACATAAGTAATTACATTGTCGATACTTGAATACAATTTGTATACTTTATCACCAAAAAAAATCTCTTTGGAAATATCCTGAATATCAGAACCAACCGTTATTTCATGTTCAGTATTGTTTGTTTCAAAAGGCTTTTCCTGAAAAACTTGTTTTGCAAACTCATCAAAACTAACCCATGAAAATGCTTCGGCAGAGTTTTCATTTTCAATTTCAATTTGATATGTTGTTGTATTCGGCGATTCTTCACCTTTAGAAATGGTTTCTGCTATATCCTGACAGTTTAATTCAACAGCAGATGCAGAATGATTGAAAGATGTTGTTGAACTTGTAAAAACCTGCGAAACGAAAACGAGAGCCGCAGCAAAAGCAATTTCTCGTCTTAAAAACTTGCGGTTATTGTTCATTAAATTAACCCCTTTCTTGTTACTTCTACACAAATATGTTGGGTATGCACAAAGTAAGTTTAAAAATTTGCTTTCTATATATTTGTTTCGCAAAAGTTAATATCCCCATTTAACTTTGTTTGATTGAAATCTGAAATAATCAAAAACTTCCTTAATAGTTATATACCATAATAGTATGTTGAAATTAATTTATATAACGATACTTATTCCACTATATTATAACATCTGAACAATAAATTGTCAATAAAAATGTATTATTTAACATTTCTTACAAACTACAATTGTGACATTTCAACTTAATTATGTAGTGCAAAGTGCCGAGGATTGACCATGATTTTTGTTAGAAATCCTATTGACGAAACAGTTTGAAAAATGTATAATAATGTTGTGAGATTAAAAACAACTACTAAAGGATGGATAAATTTATGACAAAATTAAAGACTTTCTCCACTCTTCTTTTTGTTTTTTCGATGATTTCTACGGTTTCATGTACAGAGAAAACTCCATTAAATCCCGAAATTTCGGTAGAAACGGCTACTTCTTCTGAAATTACTACTGAGGAAGAAACAATTCCGGAAGGTCCGTTTTTAAAAGGTAATTTTTATGATGCAAACGGTATTCAATTAACAGATAACAAAATTGAGGCTGATGGTACAGTGAAAAGAGTATACACAGAGGAGTATGCTGTTCCTTTCGCTAATATTCTTACCGAAATGTCTGCTGGATATGATACAACTTTTAACGATATCCTCTCGGAAGAAAATTCGATTCCGTCAAATATTTCAGCTGAAAACCTTATGGGTAAGTCAATCCAATTAACTATAGATGCCGAGCTTCAGAAATCAATTTATGATTATCTTGGTGAAAAAAATATTGTTGGTTCGGTTGTTGTACTGCGAACTGACGGTTCAATTATGTCGCAGGTTTCGTATCCTTCCTATGATCCGAATACCGTAAAAGACCAGAAATACGATGAAGAACTGGCATGGGGTGAGTTCGGCAACAAGGCTTTTCAAAATTATGAACCCGGCTCATGTTTCAAAATTATGTCGGAGGTTCTTTGCGATAAGCATGGTATTTATCAGCAAGTTGATGAGGGGGAATGGGATTTTGGCGGTATGCCGATTGTTAACTGGGATCACGAAACTAACAAAACAGGTTATCCGACTACACGTTCTCTTTATTCAGGTTTCATAAATTCAAGTAACATATTTTTTGCTAAAAGTTTTGGTCAAATTGGTACGGAGGACGTTTTGAATGACCTTAACGAGATTTTCCATTTTGGAAAGGATAACGACATTGTTTGTGATTTTGGTTCGATAGAAAATAACGTCGAAATATATTGTGACGATGACCTTTTCCGAACCGCCTTCGGTCAGTCTTATGTTCTGACCTGCCCGATTTTCCTTGCGGCTCTTGGACGTGAGGCAGGTTTTGGCGAAATGGTTACGCCTTTTGTTGTGAAAAATATCATTGACTCTTATGACGGAAAAACTAAGATTGGTGAGGGTTCTAAGCCGTGCGACGTTATTGCAAGTATTCCCGAAAATTGCCGTCAGAATCTTCTTGATGGTATGCTTGGTGTTGCTTCTGAACTTGGTGTATATCTTCCTGAACAGTATACTTTTTACGCCAAAACAGGTACAGCAGAGACGTGGGTTGATGATTTCTTGTATATTACGGGATGTATACGCAATAGTGAAGATTCACCAACAAATGTTTACTCTGATTATTCAAATTATCATGATAAGGGCTCTTATAGTATTGTTATGCAGATTCAGAATCCGTCAGAACTGGGGTATGGTTACGCTTATGAATCTGCGTCACATTACAAAGATATAGTTGATATAGTTTTTGAACAGAAAAGGGATTGATTTAATGAAAAAAATCGTCGGAATTTACAGCTTGCTTGTTTCAGCGGCTGTTGCTTCAATTATTACAGGTTGTACGTCAGAGTCGGACATTCTACATATCATTCCAACTGATAAACCGGCACCTTCCTCAATATCAGCGGATTTGGCTACAGAACCAAATTCAGATAATGTTTGCGAAACAACTACAACTTTACCGGAAACAACAACTGAAACCACTACAGTTACTACTACAACTCTGCCTCCGCAGATTTATAGGGGGAGCGTTTATGACTGCAATCGTACTTTGATTACTTACAGCGATATTGGTGAAGACGAAAGTGAAATACGAAAATATAATCAGCAGTATAAAATGGCTTTTTCTAATATTATAAGTGATTTTTCAGGCGGAGTGGATAGCGTTTTTGAGGAGACTTTGAGAATAAAAAATCCGACTTTGGTGGACGAAATGGATAATATAGGGCAGTCTTTGCAGCTTACAATCGACGCTGATACGCAGAACGCTCTGTATAGTTATATGGAAGAGAATAAATTGGTCGGTTCTGTCGTTGTTATGCGAACTGACGGTTCTCTTATGGCGGAGGTTTCGTATCCGTCTTATGATCCCGAAAAATACGCAGATGATGCGGATTATCAGGAAAATCTTGAATGGGGCTCAATTGGTAACAAGGCATTTCAGAATGCAGCTCCCGGCTCATGTTTTAAGATAATGTCTGAAGTTGTTGCGGATAAAAATGGCGTAAATACGTTATATGACGAAGGCGAGTGGGTAATTGACGGTGCTTCGATTGTCAATTGGGATCACGATATAGGGGTGTATCCTATTGCAGAGCGTACACTTTACTCTGCATTTGTTAATTCAAGCAACATATTCTTTGCTAAAGCTTTTGACCAAATTGGCGAAGAAACAGTTGGATATGACCTTGACAGCATTTTCCACTTTATTAGTCCGATTTACTGCGATTTTGGACCAATCGAAAACAGTTTTTTGATTAATAACCCGGACGATCTTAGGCGTAGTGCATTTGGACAGGCTAACGTCAGAACTTGTCCGATTTACCTCGCTGCACTTGGGCGGGAAGCAGTTTTTGGTGATATGATCACACCATTTATTATACAAAGTGTAGTTGATACGAATGACGCTATGATCGACGTTTTTCCGGGTACTGCTCCTTACCAGTTCCTTGGCAGTATTCCTTCTGAATATCGCCAGAATCTCCTTGACGGAATGGCTGGAGTTGGCGGAAATCTGGGTATCTATGTTCCCGATGGATACGGTTTCTATGCAAAAACAGGTACGGCTGAAACAGGAAGTGACGATATTCTTTATATTACAGGAATTCTTCAGAAATTCGGAGGTAATGACGGAAATGTCTGGTCTGATTACGGTCAGTATAACGGTTCTTACATTATAGTTATGCAGCTTCAGAATCCTTCTGAATTTGGCTTTAACTTTGCAAGTGAATCGGGTGCTTTGTATCAGGGACTTATTAATATTGTAACAGGTTGAGGAGGTATTTAATTGAAATTACATATTTGTGCTATAACAGCTTTACTATCAGTAAATTTGCTTTGCGGCTGTTCTGTAGAAGTACAGACAGAAGAAAATACTACGCCGGAACGTTCTGTTGTAACTGTTAAGGTAACAGAACCGAAAGAAACTGAGACTTCTGAAATTGAACCGAATACGACTTCTGATGAAGTGTCTGAAACAACGACAGTTCCCGAAAATCCGACGTTTGATGAGGGCTATCCTGTTGTTGATGATTCTTATGTTGAGTATCATTTCAGAAATCAGAAGTACCTTAATGAACATTTTGAAAAGCACGGTTCAGAATTTGATGATACTTTTAATTATCAAACCGCAGAGGAATATGAAAAGGGTGCGAGTGACGTTATAAACGATGATGATGCACTATTTAAGCATGAAGCCGAGGACGGCGATGAGGTTTATTACATTGAGGATACTAATGAATTTGTCATTCTTTCACAGGATGGATACATAAGAACCTATTTCAGACCGACTGCCGGTAAAAAATATTTCGACAGACAATAAAAAAATTTTATTTACAATATATAATATGCTATAAATCTAATACTATTTGTATTAGATTTTGCTTTTTCTGGAGGTAATATAGTGAATTCAAGATTGCCTTATTTAAGGGATAAAACTTCAAAAATTACTTCTTCTCCCGGAGTATATATAATGAAAAATGCCGATAATTCGATAATTTATATCGGTAAAGCTAAGAATCTTCATAATCGTGTAAGCAGCTATTTCCGTGAAAATCCGGATCATACACCAAAAGTAGCGGCTATGGTTTCTAACGTTTTTGACTACGATTTTATTGTAACTGACAGCGAGTATGAAGCTTTGGTTCTTGAATGCAGTCTCATCAAACAGCACAAACCAAAGTATAATATTTTGTTGAAAGATGACAAAGGATATCACTATATTCGCATTTCTGATGATGAATTTCCTCGTATCACTGAGGAGAAGAATATGCAGAAAAAAGGAAGATTTCTTGGTCCGTACATGAACGGATTTGTTACGAAGGAAACTGTCAGCGAAGTAAATCGTGTTTTCATGCTTCCAACCTGCAACAAGCATTTTCCTCAGGATTTCGGCAAAGGACGGCCTTGCCTTAATTATCATATTAAAATGTGCATGGGGCTTTGCCGTGGAAAAATCAGCCGTGAATCTTACTCTGAAACCATCGCACAGGCTGTGGAGTACATTAAAAACGGAAGTTCTCTTTCGGTTGAACGCATGGAAAATGAAATGAACAAAGCTGCTGAAAATCTCGAATTTGAGAAGGCTGCCGTGCTTCGTGACCGTATAAATGCAGTGAAAAAAGCCGCTGAAAAACAGAAAATTATGAACAGTGGCGTTGAGTATGCTGATATCATAGGAACAGCCGAATATAGCGGAGGAATTTGCGTTTCAGTTGTGATGTACCGTGAAAATCGACTGTTTGACAAGGCGTTTTTTGAGCTTGAAAAGTGCGGAGAAGATGAAGATATACTTGGTCAGTTTATGGAAAATTTCTATTATGAAAGAGAAGATATACCCAAAGTAATAGTTGTTGACCATATTCCAAAAGGTTCAGAGTTACTTGAACAGCTTATTGAAAAACAGTCTAACCGAAAGGCTGTACTTCATGTCCCTCAAAAGGGAAGACTGCTTGAACTCCTGAAATTAGCCAAAAATAACAGTGCTGAATATGCAGCATTAAGAAATGACAGAACCGGCAGAGAGGTCATAGCACTCGAAGAACTTGCAAAATGTCTTGGTCTTGCAAAGCCTCCTTCATATATTGAGGCGTATGACATATCGAATCTTTCCTCTGAATCAATGGTAGCGGGAATGGTCGTTTTTGAAGACGGCAGACCGCTGAAAAAGGCGTATAAACGGTTCACAGTTAAGGAACAGGAACTTCAGAATGACTATGGAAGTATGCATGAGGTTCTCAAACGCAGACTTTTACACATTGTAGAAAATAAAGGCGACGAATTTTTTGTACGAAAACCTGATTTGATTCTGCTCGACGGAGGTAAGGGCCACGTTAACGCAGTTTCACCTCTTTTGGCTGAACTTGGCTTGGATATTCCAATTTTTGGCATGGTTAAAGACAATAAACATCGTACCCGTGCTATTGCGACAGGCGGCAGGGAAATACAAATAAATGGCTTAAAATCGGCATTTAATCTTGTTACTCGCATTCAGGATGAAGTTCATCGCTATTCCGTTGCATTCATGCACTCTAAGCACAAAAAGAAAACTTATACTTCTGAAATACAGTCTGTTAAGGGAATTGGTGAGAAAAAAGCAGCAAAAATTATGATGAAATATAAGACAAGAGCAAACCTTTTGCAGGCTTCTCCGGATGAATTAGCGTTAGTTGCAGGTGTTAACCAGAAAGTTGCAGATGAACTTTGGCGTGTACTGCATAATGACAATTTTTGATTAGTGAAACAATAACTAATCGTATAACCAATTAAAGAATAACAAATCTGATTTAATTATTTTTGTATATGTTGACAAATTTGGAATTTGATGATATAATTTTATTATAATTATTAACGGCATTTCCAGTTTGCCGCAAAGGAGTTGACTATTTTGAGCAGCGATTCTATCTCATTTGACCTTGGCTGTAATTTTGATTATAAGCTTTTTGACTTTGTTGAACAATATGACAAAAAACATTCCATAAAAAGTTTCTTCGGAAAGCTCAAATTTGACGGTTTACCAGGAGGTCGTGCCGCTTCAATTGTACCTGATTTTACTTTTGAACAGCTTACTGACTACGTTGCAGAGTGCAAGAAAAGAAATATAGAATTTAATTATTTAATTAATCCGCTTTCATTTGATCAGGGAGAAATTGATCCTGAAATCAGCGGAAAAATCCGTGAATTTATGCATAATGCCTACGATATCGGAATCAGAGCATTTACTCTTAATTCGCCGATTCTTATTAAATATGCAAAAAATGAATTTAAGGATATTTTTATTACTCTCGGTTTATATGCTTATCCCACAACGATTCAGCACGTTGAATACTGGCGTTCGTGGGGAGTTGACGAAATCACACTTGACCATTCTTTTAACCGAAAGTTCGATTTACTGCGAAATTTGATGACACAGTATAAAGATAGCGATTTTTCAATTCGAGTTATTGCAAATAATCTGTGCTTGAAAGAATGTCCATTTAGACTTTCACACGGCAGTTTTACAGGACATTCTGATCCTTCCGGTACTTCTATGGATTATTCATTAATAAACTGTGCGTATAGAAAAGTTAAAAATCCTACTGCACTTCTCTCGTCTGAGTGGATAAGACCTGAGGATGTTCATTATTATCGTGAACTTGCTGAAGATACGGGATTCCACAGATTTTCAATTAAACTTATTGACCGTACAAGAACGTCTGAGTTTCTTGAGCGTGTTGTTAAGGCTTATATGTCAGAAAAGTATGAAGGAAATTTACTTGATATTCTTAACTGGCCTGAATCCAAAAGCATCGTAAGTATATCCGGCGGAAACAACGGTATTTCGATTAATATGGATGCTTTGCCTGAAAATATGTCAGTGCCTCCGATGGTTAATGCCGGACCGATGGGCAGACCTCCGCAGGGAATGCGTCCGATGGGACCGCCTCCGGGAATACCGAATTTTAGGTTTATGGAGCGTTTGAAGCCTGAATCTATGATGGCTTATGGACGCACAATGAATTTTCCCAAAATTGTAATAGATAATTCGAAGCTTGATGGCTTTCTCGAACATTTTATTAATAGTAATAACTGTGATAAGTCACTTTGTGCAAACAGCATTCTGCCTGTTGGTGAATCTGCACCAAATTCATGCAAATTCTGTAGCAATTGGGCTGATAAAGCTATCTCATTTAATGAACAAGAAGTTAATCAATGGCTTGGTGTCGCTGAAGGCATTTTAAAAGGAATTGAAACAGGTTCTATTTTCAGATAATAGTATTATGCTTCCGGGTAAGTAATTCATAGTGTTATGGATGCTTGCTTGGAAGCTTTTTTATAATTAATTAAACCTTAGCTAATTTTTTATTAAATTATTGCGAAAGTACTTGAAAGTATCAAATATGTATGCTATAATATAATCAATATTAAAGTAAGTCTTGATATCCGTTATCATTTATATTGCTGCGTGGAGGTGAATTGCCTGTAATGACCGATTTTAAGCCAAATCCTTTAATAAGCCGTGGCGTTCCTGCATACTCGTCAGCCGGTCAAACGCCCGCATCTGTCGCAAATAACGGTATTTATAGTTCGTTCTGGATGGAAAATACACCTGTTTCTATTACTTATGATTTATCGTCAATTCCCGAAAAATTGAGGAATAATGTTGTTGCTGTCTGGTACACAGCCTGTACATACGACCGAATTGGTGCTTACGTTTCACAAAATATGCTCCCAACTGATTATACTGTTGAGGTTAATTCTGCTATTGGCGGCTGTTTGCCTATAAATAGCTGGGAAATTGTTGAAACGGTAAAAAACAATACATTTGGTTCTCGTCAGCATATTGTTGATATGACAGGATTTAATTGGTTTCGGCTTAATTTTTCAAAAGCTGACGGAAAAATCGGAAATCCTGTTAGTCTGAATCTTGACATTCACTCCGCTGCTGATGGAATTTGCGATAATTGGCTGTTTTTAGGTGATTCTATAACTGCTTGCGGTATGAATAACTGTTATGGAACCGGTTTTGCTTCTCATGTAAATAGTTTAGATAAAAGATTTTTTCCCATTCAAGAGAATGGCGGAATAGGCGGTATTACGTCGTTTGATGGACGAAACAATATTAAACGCTGGCTTTCAGTTTTTAAAGGGAAATTTGTAAGTATCGCTTTTGGTACTAACGATGCATGGGAGAATCAAACGGGTATAGAGAAGTTTTATCAAAATACTGAATATATGATTCAATGTGTACTTGAAAGCAATAGAATAGCTGTTTTGCCCAAAATTCCTTTCTCACTTGAACCGCTTGTTGCTGAAAATATTACTAAATACAACGCTGTTATTGAAAATCTGTGGAAAAAGTATGAAGGTCAGCTTGTTCAAGGACCTGACCTTGAACGTTTTCTTTCCGAACATACGGAGTATATCAGCGATGATGGCGTTCACCCTAATTCGGCAGGTTATGAGAAGATTCGCAAATATTGGGCGAAAACTATGTACGATAGTGTTTATTCAAATAACGATTTTCTGACTTGTTATAGAAAAAAGTGTTAAGGCAACAAATGCAAGAGAGAATCGTGATTAAACTACAACTTAAATTATGGAGGATTTTAATTATGAGAAGAATTAATAAAGCATTAGCTATTATTAGTGCCGCTGCTGTATCAGCTGTTCAAATTGGTTCAACATGGAGTTTTAGTTCTTCAGCATCTGATGAAGTAAGCTTTCCTTTCACAGTTGAAGGCGAGGATATGGAAGGTGCGGAACTTTGGACTTCCATCTATCAAACAGAACTTCCCGGCTACAGTGGAAATGGTTTTGCTTATCTTACAGGCGGTACTCTTTCGTTCAATGTGTATGTTAAAGAAGACGGTATGTATCATGTGTCCGTCAGAGCCGCACAGATTCTTGATAAAGACGGAAGATTTGAAACTGTTTCTGTAAATGGTGCTGAGTATTCAAAAACTATTCCATATACCGAAAAATGGCAGGATTTTGACTTTGGTGCGGTTAGGTTGAATAAGGGCGAGAATACGGTTGAACTTTTAAATAAATATGGTTATATGGCAGTTGATTCTGTAACTTTGTCCGTCGCTGAAAAACATGATTACTCACTTGCAAGTGATGTATGTGTTGATAAAAAAGCTACTTCAGAAACAAAATCGTTAATGAAGTATTTGAAAAGCGTCTACGGTAAACACATCATTTCAGGTCAACAGGAAATTTACGGCGGTGGTCATAAGGATAACTATGAATGGGAAAACGAGTTTCTTGAAGACCTGACCGGAAAGGTTCCGGCTATACGAGGAGTAGATTTCATGAACTACAATCCTCTATATGGCTGGGATGACAAAACCACCGAACGTGCCGTAGACTGGGCTAAAAATCGTAATGGCATAGTAACTGCGTCATGGCATATAAATGTCCCGATTGATTTTGGAAATTATGAAGTTGGGGATGTGGTTGACTGGCAGAAGTGTACTTATAAGAACTATCAGGCTTCACAAAGTACTTTTAATACAGCAAATGTGCTAAAAGAGGGAACAAAAGAACGTGAATATTTTGAGGCTGCTATGAAAATGCTTGCGGAACAACTTGAAATTCTTCAGTCAAATAATATACCTGTTATTTTCCGTCCGCTTCATGAGGCACAAGGCAATGACGGTTTATATCCCGACGGAACATCGTGGTTTTGGTGGGGAGACCGTGGACCGGAGGTTTATAAAGAACTTTGGAAGCTCCTTTTTACAACGCTTACGGAGAAGTATCAGCTTCACAACATCATCTGGGAATTTAACAGCTATGATTACGAATCTTCACCTGAATGGTATCCCGGAGATGACTTTGTTGACATAGTTGCTTACGATAAATATAACGTTGAGTATAATCGAGGAGACGGAAAGAACAGCGGCCCAAATCTTCTTGCAATACCTGCAAAATTTGATTCATTGTTTAATCTTACAAAAGGCACCAAGATGGTAGCAATGGCTGAAAATGACACTATTCCTGCTCTTGATAACATTCTTGTTGAGGACGCAGGCTGGCTCTATTTCTGTCCGTGGTATGATGGCGGTGAGGACGGTGGTACGCCATTTCTCGGCGAAAACTACCAGGATTATGATGAACTTACAAAGATGTATCAAAGCGAATACTGCATTACGCTTGATGAACTTCCAAAAAATTTGTATAGTTTCGGAAATTCTTCTGAAACATCTGCCACAACATCTGTTACGACCACTTCTACAACTACAAATGCCGTTCCTTCGTCGATTTTTTATGGCGATGCCAATTGTGACAAGGAAGTTAACCTTGCAGATGTTGTGCTTATAATGCAGTCACTTGCAAGTCCTTCGAGATTTGGTGTGAACGGTTCAGAACCAAGTCATATTACAAATCAGGGCTTGCTGAATGCTGATTGCACCGGAAAAGGTGATGGTCTGACCAATCTTGATGCACTTGCAATACAAAAATATTTGTTGAAACTTATTCAAAAACTGCCTGAGTAATCAACAGGCAGTAATAACGAACTAAAAAAATTAATTAAAAAAGAACCGTCGGTTAAGGCGATACCGCACAAAGTTTATGCGACAAAAAAACAGTTAGATTTTTCTACAAATTGTATAGAAATTCCGCTGGCATACCGGTCTGTCGGTCAGCTCTCTGTTAGGTTTGCTGACACCTCTCTCATAGGGAGAGTCCATGTTTGTCAAGAATTTTCTATGCAAGATGACGGAAAAGATACAAGTTTATGGCGTATAAAGTCGTTAAACGTGCTTTGTGCAGTGTTGCTCTAAGGCGGTTCTTTTGTTTACTATGAAAAAATATTGGCTGGTACTTGAAAAAATGCCGAAAATGTGATATAATAAATTGCTAAATTATCTCATTATCAGGAGGTTGACATGAAATATACTCAAGGCAAGTACATTATCGCCGAAAAATCGGCAATAGCCCGTGATATTTTTAGTTTTGTAATAAACTGCTCCGAAGTTGCGGCAGTTGCTGAACCGGGACAATTCGTTCACATCAGAGTTGACGGTTTTACCCTCCGCAGACCTATTTCTATCTGCGGTATCGACAGGGAGAAAGGTACTTTGAGAATCGTTTTTGAAATCAGAGGACAGGGAACTTCTAAAATTGCTGACCTGAAAAAAGGCGACCTCATTGATATGCTCGCCCCACTTGGTCACGGATTCTCAATTAAGCCAGATGCAAAGAAAGTTGTCCTTATCGGAGGCGGTATAGGTACTCCTCCAATGCTTCCGCTTGCCGCAATATATGGTGAAAAAGCCTCTGCAATCTGCGGTTTCCGAAATGCTTCGGCAGTTATTCTTCAGGACGATTTCAAACGTACAGGTTCAGATGTTATTCTTTGCACAGATGACGGTTCTATGGGACTTCACGGCTTTGTTACAGAACCGCTTGGCAGTCTGCTTGAAAATGAAAAAATCGACGCTGTATATGCCTGCGGTCCGCTTCCGATGCTTAAAAACATCTCCAAAATTTGCGGTGAAAAGGGTGTTTTCTGCGAAATATCACTTGAAGAACGTAT
>JAZQND010000087.1:0-3177 GCA_045627145.1 Ruminococcus sp.
CTATGCACAGCATCTGCTGCGTCAAGCCCTCTCGTAGTGCGAAAGCACGCCTTCGATGGCTTTTCTTGCATCTACTGTACCTATCTGCTTTTTCTTACTCAAAACGGGTTTTTAGAGGTGCCCTTAAATAATTTACGGACATCTCTTGCCTTACTTCCGAGAAAATACAATTTTTAGAGATGCCATTATAATATTAAGAGGTGCAATATGAAAAAAATCAAATGGGGCATTATCGGTACAGGTAAAATTGCTCATACTTTCGCTGAAGCACTTGCAGGCTGTGAAGATGCAGAACTTCTTGCAGTTGCCTCAAGAACAACTGAAAAAGCTCAGAAATTCGCTGAAAAGTTTGGTTTCAAGCGTTTTTACGGAAGCTATTCCCAACTCGCAGATGACAGTGATATCGACGCTGTATATATCGCAACACCTATGGCTTCACACTATAATGATGCAATAATGTGCCTGAATGCAGGCAGAAACGTTCTTTGTGAAAAAACTGTCGCTTTGAATGCTGGTCAGCTTGAGGATATTCTCAGCCTTGCTAAACAAAAAAATCTTTTCTTTATGGAAGCTATGTGGATGAAATGCAGACCTGTATATCTCAAAATGATGGAATGGATTAAAAACGGAAAAATCGGTGAACCACAGTATATCAAAGCCGATTTCAGCAACTTCATTCCCTATAACAGCAATGACCGTCTTTTCAGACTTGACTGTGGCGGCGGTGCTTTGCTTGATTTGGGAGTTTACCCCCTGACTCTTGCCGATGCAGTTCTCGGAACTCCCGATGAGATATTAAGTTCAGCCCATATCGGCAAAGACGGCGTTGACCTGCATAATTCCATTATTCTCCGATACAATGACGGTCGCTTTGCCTCAATGGATAACGGATTTGAGATACAGTTAAGCAATAATGCCGTCATTTCAGGAGATAAAGGCTATATTACTCTCGGAAGATGGTTTCACTGCACCTGCGAAACTTCTCTTTTCAGCAAGGAAGGTTCACTTATTGAAAAATTTGAAAGCCCAAACGAAATCAACGGCTATGAATATGAAATCAAAGAGGTTCACCGCTGTCTGAACAACGGTTTGAAGGAAAGTCCTCTTGTTCCTCATGCAGATACTGTAAGAGTCATGAAGCTTATGGACGAATGCAGACGACAGTGGAATATGCTGTTTAATGAGGAAAAATAAACGTGCCGCAAAGCACGCCTGA
This sequence comes from Ruminococcus sp., assembly GCA_045627145.1. Taxonomy (GTDB): domain Bacteria; phylum Bacillota; class Clostridia; order Oscillospirales; family Ruminococcaceae; genus Ruminococcus. The sequence goes on from JAZQND010000087.1 coordinate 1,217, forward strand.
CAGCTTTGTACGTCATAAACCCACATATTTTCTGTAACTTTGAAAAAAGTCGACTTTGCTTCTGCCGCACAATCTTTGTGCGGTGTTGCCTTATTTCATGTCCTCGGAGGTTTTAATGAAGAAAATTTTATCATACTTTACCCGCACCGAAATTACAATATGGCTCGTTTCCGTTTTCATGATAACTTCGTCATTTCTTTTGTTCGGCGGAAACGGCTTTCTTACTCTCATAGCCTCACTTTTAGGCGTAACATCAATTATCATCAACGCCAAAGGCAATCCACTCGGACAACTGCTTATGATAGTTTTCAGCCTGATTTACGGATATATCTCCTATTCATTCTCATATTTCGGAGAAATGGCGACCTATCTTGGAATGACCTGTCCTATGGCTGTCTTTTCCCTTGCATCATGGCTGAAAAATCCATTCAACGGCAAAAAATCAGAAGTCAGGGTAAATACTGTGTCTTTCTCTGAACTCATTTTTGCGTCTTTCCTCACTCTGGCTGTTACTATAGTCTTTTTCTTCATTCTACGCCGCCTGAATACGGCAAACCTCATTCCAAGCACTTTTTCCGTAACAACCAGCTTTTTTGCGGTTTACCTTACTTTCAGACGCAGTGCATGGTTTTCTGCTGCCTATGCCCTCAATGACATTGTTCTCATAATTCTCTGGACTCTTGCCGCCAAATCAGATATTTCCTGCATTTCTGTCGTTATCTGCTTTGCAATGTTTCTTGTAAACGATATCTATGCCTTTTTTAATTGGAGAAAAATGAAGAAAAGACAGTCATCAGAAGTGTTGATTTATTCATAAAATTGTTGTATAATTATAGTGAAAGGAGCTGATAGAATGTCCGAATACAAGCTTATCAGAAAGAAAATGAAAACAATTAATACCTTTGCAAAACAAAATACCAAAAAGTCTTCCCCTGTTCACCCTATCATACTTGAACGCAGTTTCAATATGCTGAATGAACTCTTTCCGCAGTCAGGAGAAATTATCAGACCGATGATGAAGTATATGCTTCATGTCGTAAAAAAACCTGACAATAAGGGCGACCGTGAAAACGGTGCCGGAAAACATTATTACTGTGCCGTTTCAACCTCCGGCAAGGAAAATCACCCAATCGGCGGATACTACACAAACGGTCTTGACAAAATCGCACCAAGTGCAAGAACAATGTTTGAAGAAGATTACACCATGGCTCTCACTATGTACAAGGCAGGTTTCATAAAACAATCTGCTTCCTATCTCGGACGTGCTGTCCATATGCTCTCCGATATGTGCTGTATGCCCCACGCAACCGGTATGACCTACTTCTCCGCACACAGAAATTTCCACAAAGCTTACGAAAATCTCGCTGCCCTGATTTATCCGGATCTTGAAAGAGCTAAGGATATCAAGCCCGAACAGCTCGATATTTTCAGCGACAGATCAAGCTTTTCTTCCGCTTTGAACAACATTGTCGAATCTATCGGCTATGAACTTAATTTCCTGTTTTTCGCTGATATTCGTACAATCATCTCTGCTCATCTGAGTAATACCGAAATAACTGTTGCTGCACTTCTCAAGCGTTTCTGTGAAGATATCGAACTTTCTCCTGAAGAAGCACACTATATCGTCAACGGTATGGAATGCAGACTCTGCGATGAACTCCCTGCACTATACGCCGAAGTAACCGAAAAGGGTATCGTTTTCAAACAGAATTACTATGTTCTGCTTGCTCACATCAGCAAGAAAAAGGTCTGCGGCAACTTCACTGTTGCACACAGAAAAAACGGTCTTTTCACTATTTCCTATATTGGCGAAAATACCGGACGTGTATTGAAATATGATGGTTCAGAATGGCCGATGTTTGATCCTAAAAACAAACGTCAGTTCTTTAAATTTGCTCCGAAATCAGAAAGTTGAAAAAATCCCGTCAAATAAGTCGGATCGTAGCCATGTCGTTCTGTGA
>JAZQND010000088.1:0-13662 GCA_045627145.1 Ruminococcus sp.
TCTGAGAAAAAACAGCTATGCACAGCATCTGCTGCGTCAAGCCCTCTCGTAGTGCGAAAGCACGCCTTCGATGGCTTTTCTTGCATCTACTGTACCTATCTGCTTTTTCTTACTCAAAACGGGTTTTTAGAGGTGCCCATAAATAAATTCGGCTCTTTTTTCAGGGGAAACCTTTCTAAAAAAGAATTTCCCCCAATAAAGAACCGAAAATATGTATTTTTCAGGTTAGTTTTCAGGGAGTGATGGTATCAGCTTGAGGAGATACTTCTGAATTGCGAGAGCATCCAGATTGGTAAGACCATTTTTACCGCCTGCACAGTCGCCGTTCAGAATACCTGTCTGTGTAATATGTGTAGGATCAGAACCTTTAAGACCGTACTTTGAAGGGTTGGAGAGTGACTGCATTATAAGAACAGCATCTGCAATATTTACTTCCTTATCGCAGTTTGTATCACCGTACATTGTTACATCAGCATCTGATGATTCGTAATAATTATATGTAGTAGTTGTTCCCTGAGCATCGCTTGGACGCTTATCGCTTGTAGTAGTAGTTACAGTGGTTGTTGCTGATGAAGTAGTTGTAGTTGTAGTGGTATTTTTAGGCTTTGTAGTTGTGGTTGTAGTTGTCTTAGGAGGCTTTGTAGTTGTAACTTCTTCCTTAACTTCAGGAACAGAACCGTCAGGCTCGATACCGCCGACAAGAACACCGTCTGCATAAACACAGATATGGTCATTTCTCTTTTCTACACCGTTTGCAAAGAAGGCATTGTCCTCCTTGTAAACCTCAAGTTCTTCGTAAGACCAGTCGTTCTTCGGATTCCATGTATCGCCGTAGTACATACCTACGAGGAACTGGTACTTCTTGCCTGAATTTGCTATGCAGTAGCCGTCCCAAGTAATTTCTGCGTAATAAACGTTGTCCATTTTGTCATACTTTATAAGCTTTTTATTAAGAACACCGTCTGCACCTTCAACCTCTGTAGATGACTGGTCATAAAGTTCGCTTACTGTAAGACCGTCAATATTTGAAACCTCACTGAGGTCGTAGTAATAACGAATGGAAATTGTATTGGCAGGCTTGGTTTCACCTGTCATGACCTTGAATGATACCTTTGTAACACCTGCGGCATCGTGCGGATCGTCGATACCTGCGGCTTCAACCCAGTAGCCCTTTGCACCGCCTTCGCCGCCTGCACTGCCGCGCTTCTCGTCTTCAGGCGGGAAATCAGGAGTCGGAGCCATATCAGGTGTACCGAAATACTGGTAAAGACCTGCACACGCACCAACGAATGCGGCATTGTAGTCTATAGTAACCTCGTTGCCAACCCAGTCGGAAGTAACGTCTGTATGTGAATCATCGCTGCCCGGACCGCCTGCAAGAGCACCCCAGAGGATATGTCTGTGCTCACGAGTATCCTCAGCTTCAAGAAGACCGGAAGCTGCACGGTGATGAGGATATTTAACAGCGTTGTCGTTGTAACCAACGATATAAGCACGGTTCATAGGGTTATCGCCCATGATGTAGTGCATCTGATCCTGAGCCCATTCACTGTATGCAGAAGGTTTGCCGTCGTTCTTATACTTATCGAAAACGAGAGCTATGAGCTGCATAGCTGTGTTGTATCTTGCCGAACCCCAGATCTGGAGGAAAGCATAGCCTCCGGGAGTTTCAAGACCTTTCCATACCTTAAAGCACTTTTCAACTTCGTCCCAGAAATCGTTGAAAACATACTCATTTTTACCCTGTGCATCTCTTACCATCTGAACGAGGTTGAGTTCAGGGTGCTGCTGATTGATGGCAGCCCATCTCAGACCTGCACCGCTCCACATATCGTTCCAGCAGTAGCACCAGCCTGATGGTGCATAGTAATCGTAATACGGAGCAGCCTGTTCAAAATATACGGCATCTCCTGTACATTCGTACATCCATGAAGCAGCCCAGCAGTAGTCATCTTCCCACTTATTTGAGCCATAGTAAGCCTTCGGACCGTCACCGTTATCGGAAAGTTCCTTTTCATGTTCATTAGCGAAGTCCCAGAGAGCCTTGGCGTAATCAAGTGATTTTTCAGCATATTCAGGATCGGTTTCCTTGAAGTTGAGGTAGTTGATAGCCAGTGAAGCACAAGCAGAAACAACGTAGTCAGTCTGCGGCTTGTCAACAGTCAGGAAGAAGGCAGGACGTGCCATTGAGTCAACTTCAGGTGATTCCCATACAGCGTGGTCAATATCACCGTCACCTACCTGATAGCAGTGAGCAATTACCTTGCCGCTGTCATCACGGAATGTACACTTCATGAGGTAATCGTTGAAGTAGCGGACGATGGTTTCGATGTGGTCAGCCTGACCTGTTTTCTCATAGGAATCACGGAATTCGTAGTAGCCCCAGCCGAGAGTAGCGGCAGCGTAGTTTTCAGGCATACCGAACTCAACATGGTCACCTGCATCGTGGAAACCGCCTGCAACGTCAACACAGCCGTCGCCGTCAGGATCAAGAACGTCCTTATACTTTGCGATAAAGTCTGCGGAAAGGTTTGTTCCTACGCTTTTAGCATCCATAGGCTGAAGCGGAACAGTCGCATCATAGGTATGGCAGTTGCCTCTCCATGAAAGACGATTATTTTCCTCAACGCCTGTACCGCACATATTAGCGTCGTAGAAATAAATAGAATACTGCAATGCACGGGCATAGTCGTAATCAAGTCCCGAATCATTTACTACCTCACTGATGGGAGCAGCCTTTACGACCTCCTCCTCGTCAGCCGCAAAAACCGGTGCAGCCGATGTAAGGCAGGCGGCAGCAGCAGTAAGGCTCATGGCAGCAGCAATAATCTTATTGTTGTTCATTTTATATTCCTCCTCATTGAATTGTCATTCCGAAGCCGGCATTCTGCACTGTCAACAGCGGAATATTTCGGTATACCATACATATCCGAGTGCCTGGGATAGTGCAGGATTACCTGTATTTTTACACACCGAAGTGCATAATAAACTTAATCATAGTTCCGAAAGGCCAAGCAGAAACTTCTGGATTTGAAGTGCGTCAAGCCCTGTAATGCCGTCATTTCCGACAGTGTCAGCATTTGCAAGACCAACGGCTGTGATATGTGTCGGATCACTTCCTGAAAGACCGTATTTTGACGGGTTTGCCAGTTCCTGCATAATAAGTACAACATCGGCAAGGTTTACTTCGCCGTCGCAGTTGGAATCGCCCTTCATTGTGACGCTGACCGACGGTAAAGCAGTGGTTGTGGTCACAGTCGGCTTGACGGTTGTTGTTGTAGTCACAGGCGGCTTTGTATTCTTATTTTCCCCCGCAGTTATAGGATACGACTTTAAATCCGGAAGTTCATCAAGAGTAATACAGTAGTCGCTGTTGTAAATTTCCACAAGATTATCAACAGGATTATTCTGTTCTTCAGTCAGATACGTCATATACCACGGACAGAAATAAAGCCACGCAGCCTTATCGTTCAGCAGATTTTCAAGCGACGGTATCGTATCATTTTCGGACATTGCAACCATTTTCTGGCAGTCAGTAAGCTGAACCAGACTGTAGAAGGTTGAAGAAATCGAGCTTAAATTCGGTTTTCCGTCGGCGGCATTATATTTATCGCAGCCGATAATATCAACAACGTCGTCGCCCGGATACCAGTCATACGACGTAGAATATGCAGAACTTGTCCAAACCCAGATGAGATTGTCAAGCTTATACTCATTTGTCAGCTTGTCGTAGAGAAGTCTGTAAAGTTTCTTGCATGGTTCAGCACCCTCTGCTCCCCACCAGAACCATCCGCCTTCGGCTTCATGTAGTGGTCTCCAGAGAATAGGAACGTCAGCTTCCTTGAGCTTGAGAAGCTCCTGAGCAATGAGGTCGATATCGGCAAGCAGCTTTTTATTTTCCCATGTCCCCTCCTCAAGAGCCTTGGAGATACTGAATGTAGTAAACGGAACAGTTCCCGTAGATTCGACATAAAACGCAACATCGGTACTGTCCTCCGAACACGGAACGTTCCAGTGCCATGTAACGGAAGCTATGCCGTGATACTTATTAGTCCATTCTATCGCTCTTTCAGGGGCATGATCACGCCACTCAAAGCTTGTGTTGTAAGCAAGAAAGTCAATTCCACGAATCACAGGCTGTTTACCTGTTTTTTCAAGTATATACTGAAATTCAGCTTCGTTGTCCTTTATAAAAACGTCAGGAGAATTCCAAAGATTGTAGTTATGGTCGCCGCAGTATTCCTGCTGACCTGAGATAATGTGATTTCCGTACTGGTCGCAAAGGTAGCTGTAGAGGCGTTTAGCAGAGTCTGAAGCATTCGGGTTTGATAGTGTTTTGGTAGGCGAAAGGGCGGAAAACTTACTGTCAGCAGGCTTTAAGGTGAGATAATCGAAAAAAGTGTAGCCCCAGTAAGCTTTGAGTTCGATAATATTTTTACCTTTTTTCAGATTAACCAGTCCGCCGGACGTTTCTTTAAAAGAAGCCGTATATGGAAAACTGATTTCTCCCTGATTTACGCCGTTTACGTTAAGATACTGAACTTTTTTGTTCGGATCACTCGGCTCGCAGTATGCAATGGAAAGTTCGTAAAGACCATCTGTCGGCACATCCACCTCAACACCAACTGTTGTACCCTTCTGGTCAAGATATGAAAAGCCCTTCCCTGAAAATCCCGAAAGGTCTGTATTTTCAGGGAAATCGCCAAGTTTCACATCCGAAACACCGTCAGCATGAATTTTTCCGCCTTCTGTTATTCCGTCTTCAAACTCATATTTAACAATGTTTTCAGCGGCATACGGAGCAGTTGCAGATGAAAAATCAGCCGCAGCACAAGACAAAAATGCTGCTAACACACAGCAAACAGAACGACAAGATTTACGCTTCATCAAATACCCCTCCTATTCAAATCAGCGAATATATTCTTACAGTATAATAATAACACATTTATACCGAAATTGCAAGTGATTACGAAAAAAATTGCTCAAAAAGACTAATTACGAAAAAAACGCAATTTTTGGTCAGTTAACACGCTTTGGACTGCGTTTGCGGTGTCTGCCTGATAAAGCCGAAACCACAAGAAAAAGCATAGCTCCGATTACCGAAATTTCGGGGATTTTCGAGAATTTTTCGGTTTTGTCATGTATTGCAAGCACACGCAGGCTTTCAGGTGCAGCGGAAAAACGTATTCCGTTATTGTCGGCATACTCATTCGCAGTCGAGTTCAGTTGACCATATATTACAAATCCGCCCTTAACAGCAGCTCCAAAATTCGACGGAATATAGCCGAAAGCCTCCTTTCCTACCTTCACTACCGACGGAGGTACTGACAGATTTTCAAGGGAACTGCACATATAGAACGCCCTCTCGCCTATTTCCGAAAGTTTATCGCCGAACGATACATAGCTAAGATTTGTACACCCCGAAAAACAGAAATCTCCGATAGCTGAAATGCCGTTTTTCAGGTTTATTTCGGGCAAATTTGTACACGCTCGAAAACATGAATCAGGAAGTGACCTGATATTTTCAGGAATATTCACCTGTGAAAGTCTTGTACAGCCGCAAAAACTGCCCTCTCCAAGACTTTCCAGACTTTGAGGAAGTGAAGCGATTTCAAGAGAATAACACGCATAGAAGCTGTAATTTCCGATTTTTCGCAAAGTATCAGGCAAAATAATCCTTTTCAGCGTATCACAGCTGCTGAATGCACGTTCTCCTATATCCGTTACGGGTGAACCGTTGATATCCGACGGTATTTCGAGAAATTCCGGACTTCCTGTATATCCGGTTACTATCACCCTGCCGCCAACTTCAATATATGTATAATTTCCCGAATTATCAGCGTTTGCTGTCAGTCCGCACATTGAGTGAAGCATAATAACTGCCGCCGTGCATATAATAATTAAAAGTTTCTTCACAAAAACACCTCCGTACACAATAGTAACGGAAAAATTTTTGCTTTTAAAGAGCAAAAATATGACATATTTTTTGCTTAATTCTGCAAGATTTGCACATATCCGCAAAATTATGCGAAATATAGCAGAAAACGCTGTATGATACTTGGATTTCCTGTGTTATTTGGTCACACCGTAAATCCGCCCTGTTTTCTGTTATTTCACCAGATTTTCATATATATCACAATTTACCTGTTGTAATTGACAAAAAAGTATGCTATAATTCAGTCATAATGATATAGGCGGTACTGTTCAGATATTGCGGTTCCGCATAGGAGGACTTTTACATAATGAATGAAAATAAGGATACTAAAAAAGAATTTTTATGGTTCGCCATAATCTGCATTGTACTGCTCCTCATCTTCAATGCAGTCGTGCTTCCAACCTTGAAAACGTCGCAGATAAAGGAGACAAATTACAGCTTTTTCCTTCATCAGCTTGAAGAAAACAACGTAAAACAGGTTCAGATTCAGGACGATATTATTAAATTCGAGGTTGAAACCCCGGAAAAGAAGCAGACCTACTCAACCGTCAGGATAGATGATCCGGACCTCGTTGAGCGTCTGCACAAAAATAAGGACATTGACTTTACCGGAAAGTCCGAAAAGCCGAGCTTTGTTCAGGATTTTATTTTCGGCTGGGTTCTTCCGATTGTTTTTATGGTCGTTCTCTGGGCAGTAATAATCCGTATTCTCGGCAAAAAAATGGGCGGAATCGGCAATGCAATGTCTTTCGGAAAAAGCAATGCAAAAATCTATGTCAAAGCCCAGACAGGTACTACTTTTGAGGACGTTGCAGGTCAGGATGAGGCTAAGGAAGCTCTTGAGGAAATTGTTGATTTTCTTCACAATCCCCAGAAATACGCCGAAATCGGTGCTATTTTGCCGAAAGGTGCTTTACTTGTAGGCCCTCCAGGTACCGGTAAAACCCTCCTCGCCAAAGCAGTTGCAGGTGAGGCAAATGTTCCGTTTTTCTCAATTTCAGGTTCAGAATTTGTTGAAATGTTCGTCGGAATGGGTGCTGCTAAGGTTCGTGACCTCTTTAATCAGGCTAACGAAAAAGCTCCGTGCATCGTTTTTATTGACGAAATAGATACAATTGGTAAAAAGCGTGACGGTCAGATTGGCGGAAATGACGAACGAGAACAGACTCTTAATCAGCTTCTTACCGAAATGGACGGCTTTGACGGTAAAAAAGGCGTTGTCATTCTTGCCGCTACAAACCGACCTGAATCACTTGATCCCGCACTTCTCCGTCCGGGACGATTTGACCGCCGCATTCCTGCCGAACTTCCCGACCTTGCCGGACGTGAAGCTATTTTAAAGGTTCATGCCCGAAATATCAAGCTTTGCGAGGACATCGACTTCAATTCCGTTGCAAGGGCTACCGCCGGTGCTTCGGGAGCTGAACTTGCTAATATAATTAACGAATCTGCCCTCCGTGCCGTAAGAAGCGGAAGGAGTGCTGTAAGCCAATCGGATCTGGAAGAAAGCGTAGAAGTCGTCATTGCAGGATATCAACGTAAAAATGCTGTAATTTCGCCAAAAGAGAAGGAAATTATCGCTTACCACGAAATCGGTCACGCCCTTGTTGCCGCAAAACAGCAGAACTCCGCACCTGTCCATAAAATCACGATAATTCCCAGAACTTCAGGTGCTTTGGGCTATACAATGCAGATTGATGAAGGCGAAAAATTCCTCCTTTCCAAAGAAGAAGCTGCTTCTCAGCTTTCCGTCCTCACAGGCGGACGTTCTGCCGAGGAAATCGTCTTTAATACCTGCACAAGCGGTGCTTCAAACGATATTGAAAAGGCTACAAAACTTGCCCGTGCTATGGTCACACGCTACGGTATGAGCAGCAGTTTTGACATGATCGCCCTAGAAACCATAGCAAACGAGTATCTCGGCGGCGATGCTTCTCTTGCTTGTTCCGCCGAAACTGCGGCAAAAATTGACGAGGAGGTAAACAGCATCGTCAAAGCCGCCCATACCGAAGCCTTACGCATACTTAATGAGAATATTGAAAAGCTCCACGAACTTGCAAAGTATCTCCTTGAGAAAGAAACCATTACAGGCGAAGAATTCATGGCAATTCTCAACAATGATGATGAAAAAGCCGCCGCCTGATACAACAGTTTGCTCAAAAATTCTCACTTTCCTTTACACACAGCAATTTATATGATATAATAAATAAGTTACGTTAAACGATTATAAATTATTGTTCCGCCAATTATGGCAGCATCCACAAAGTTTTTGCGGTATTGCCTAATAATTGAATTTGTGGAACATTACTATGGGCAACACCGCTTTTCAGGCGGTATTGCCCGATTTTTTGGAGGTACTATGATAACTGTTACTAATGTCAGCGTCCAGTTTGGCGGCTCTACTCTTTTTAAAAATGTTAACCTGAAATTCACGAACGGCAACTGCTACGGTGTTATCGGTGCAAACGGTGCCGGAAAATCAACCTTTCTCCGTGTGCTTTGCGGTGAACTTGAACCTGCGTCCGGAGAAGTTGTTATGCCGAAAGAGGAACGTCTGAGCGTTCTCAAACAAGACCATTTTGCTTACGACGAATACACCGTTCTCGATACGGTAATCATGGGAAATGCCCGTCTTTACCAGATTATGCAGGAAAAAGACGCTCTCTATGCCAAGGAAGATTTTTCCGAGGAGGACGGCGTTAAGGCTTCCGAACTTGAAGCCGAATTTGCCGAACTTAACGGCTGGGAGGCTGAATCTGACGCTTCCAAGCTCATTCAGGGACTTGGACTTTCCGAAGATATCCTATATTCACAAATGGCTTCGCTTTCAGGTAACGAAAAGGTTAAAGTCCTCCTTGCACAGGCACTTTTCGGCAATCCTGACATAATTCTTCTCGACGAGCCGACAAACCATCTCGATATTGATGCTGTTCGCTGGCTGGAAGAATTTCTCTCCGAATATTTTGGTACTGTTATAGTTGTGTCCCACGACCGTCACTTCCTTAACAATGTCTGCACTCATATTGTCGATATTGACTACAATAAAATCAAAATGTATGTCGGAAACTACGAATTTTGGTACGAATCCAGTCAGCTTATCCAGCGTATGATCAAACAGCAGAATAAGAAAAACGAGGAGAAAATCAAGGAACTTAAAGACTTTATTGCTCGATTTTCAGCCAATAAATCAAAGTCAAACCAGGCAACTTCAAGACGTAAGCTTATTGAAAAGCTCACAGTTGAGGAACTTCCTGCATCAAGCCGCCGCTACCCGTTTATAGGCTTTGATATTGACCGTGAGCTTGGCAAAGACATTCTTCAGGTAGATGGCCTGACAAAGACTGTTGACGGCGTTAAATTACTTAATAATGTCAGCTTTACACTTGGCAGAAATGATAAAGTTGCATTTATCGGCGAAAGCGAACAGGCTATAACCATGCTTTTCAAAATCCTTATGGAGGAGGAACAGCCCGATTCAGGCAGCTTCAAATGGGGCGTTTCCGTTTCAACATCCTATATGCCTGTTGATAATTCCGACTACTTCAACGGCTGTGAACTTTCTATTCTCGACTGGATACGCCAATATTCCGTCAAAGACGAAACCGAAACCTATCTCCGTGGCTTCCTCGGCAGAATGCTGTTTTCGGGCGATGACGTGTACAAGCCTGTAAACGTCCTTTCAGGCGGCGAAAAAGTAAGGTGTATGTTCTCACGCATGATGCTTTTCGGTTCAAATGTAATTGTTCTTGATCGTCCTACCAACCACCTTGACCTCGAAAGCATTACAGCTGTAAACAACAGTCTTGTCAGCTTTAAAGGCGTAGTACTGCTTGCTTCCCACGACCACGAAATTCTCCAGACAACCGCAAACCGTATTATAGAAATAACCCCCGAAGGCTGCATAGACCGTCAGGGTACTTACGAAGAATTTCTTGATTTTAAAAAACAATAATTTTTTAAATATTGAATTGTAAAGCTGATAAATCTAATATTTTCCTTTGATATTGAAACTGAACTGTGTAATAATATTATCACGGCATCAGCAATTCATTTAAAGGAGATAGTTAATATGAGTAACAATAGTAACAATAATAAGGGCGAAATGACACAGAAGGGCAGAGAGGCTCTCGAAAAATTCAAGATGGAGTCCGCTTCTGAACTTGGCGTTGACCTCAAACAGGGCTATAACGGTGATCTCACTTCCCGTGAGGCAGGCTCTATCGGCGGCAGAATGGTTCAGAAAATGATAAACTCATATAAGATGCAGTAAAAAATACCGCTTCCCCTTTCCGTTCCTCCCTTTTCGGGGAGGACGGAAAAACATGGGGAAGCGGTTTTTGTTTATTGATTTTTCTTTCTGACAACGATTGCAAGGACTTCAGGGCCAATGTTTGAGGCTACAACAGAACCGATTTTTCCAATCATAACAGGCTTTTTACCGGTACGCTTGGTCATCTCCTTTTCGTACTCCTTGGCAAGTGTGGCGTCACTGCCATGAACAATGAGATAAGGTGTCTGAGGAGTCATATTTTTTTCTGTAATATCGCAAAGTTTCGGAACAATGTTCTTCTCACCCCTGATTTTTTCAACGGTTTCTGTAGTACCGTCCTTGAACATAATAACAGGCTTTAAACCAAGAAGTTCTCCTGCAAAAGCAGCAGCAGCGGAGATTCTTCCGGATTTTTTAGCATATTTAAGGTTGTATGGAATTGCATAGACACAGCAATTGTCAAACCATTCCTGAAGGTAAGCTATGATTTCTTCAACCGACGCTCCCTTGCTGATTTTTTTAGCTGCTTCTGCAACAGGATAACCATAAAACAGAGTGTAACAAGTTGAATCAAGGTTATGAATGTTGATTTTTCCCTTTGCATCAGGATTATTCTCGAAAAACTCGTCCTTTGCCAAAACAGCATTCCTGAAAGTTCCTGAACCCTGAGAATTTATCGAAACACATACTATATCAGTGTAACCGGAGTTGAATGCCTCCTTGTAAGCTTCCTCAAAAGCAAGCGGACCTATTTGTGAATGCTTTGGTATCTCGTCGGTCTGGGACATTTTTTCATACATCTCATCCTGTGAAATATCGAAAATTTCACGATATTCCTTACCGCCTAAAGTCAGCGTGAAAGGCAGAACCTTGATTCCAAGTTCATCAATAACTTCCTTTGGAAGGTCACAGCAGCTATCTGTAATAATTTGAATTTTTGACATATACATTCTCCTTTACCATGTGTATTTTGTAAGTTTGCCTTCTCGACTTAAATCAGGATAATCCCACTGACGCAATACTTCGTAAACTGCAATTGCCACGGAATTGGAAAGATTCAGACTGCGAAGTTCGTTACGCATTGGAATCCTCACGCATTTTTCAGGATTATCGTGGAGAAGTTCTTCGGGAAGTCCGGCATCTTCACGTCCAAAAACAAGATAAGCGTTATCAGGATAAACAGCATCACTGTGAACATTCAAACCTTTGGTCGTGAAATAGAAGAAATTACCATCCTGATTTTTGGTGAAAAAGTCACTAAGGTTATCGTAATATGTTATGTCGAGTTTATCCCAGTAATCCAGACCGGCACGTTTAAGCTGCTTATCTGTGACCTCGAATCCGAGAGGACGAACGAGATGCAGTTTAGCCCCCGTAACAGCACAGGTTCGGGAAATATTGCCTGTGTTCTGAGGAATCTGAGGTTCGACGAGAACAATGTTAAGATTAGACATTTTAACTCCTTGCGAATAAAAACGGATATTGCTCATATACTAATTCTGCCCGATATCAGGGCAAATATCAGCTTCGGAGTAATAATATGGATATAAAAATGATAGTTAAGGGAGCGACGGCAGGTGCAGCGGCTGGAATCGCCTTTTATGCATTGTCATCAGCAGCCCCTGTTAAAAAAATGAACATTAAAAAAGATGCAGGCAAAACTATTAAAGCAGCAGCAAATCTGATGGACGACATTAAGTCGGTGATTATGTAGATTCGCCTGTATTTCGCCTGAAATCGAGGTAACTTTCGAGTATTATAACGGCGGCGACAGCATCCACTACGTTTTTTCGTTTCTTACCTCTTGTGTTAGTCACATTCAGGTAGTTATGAGCCGAAACTGTTGTGCAGCGTTCGTCCCACAAAACAGTTGGAATGTTGGTGAGCTTTTCCAGTTCGCTTGCAAAAAGCGTGCATTTTTCGCACCTTTCGCCCACTGTGCCGTTCATGTTTTTCGGATACCCCACAACGATTTTCTCCGCCCTCTGCTCTTTAGCGAGGGCGGCAGTTTTTTGAATGCAGGAATTGAAGTCTTTTTCGGCAATAACTGTCACAGGAGAAGCAATCATCTCACTTTTTCCGCAAACTGCAATACCTGTTCGTGCGTCGCCAAAATCAACAGAAAGAATAATCATTATTTCACCTCTGAAAATACAGACTGACAAAGAAACAGCCGATGCCTTACATAAAATTTAGGGCAACACCGCACAAAGCACGTCTAACGACTTTGTACGTCATAAATTCATATCTTTTCCGTCATCTTGCACAAAAATTCTTTGCCATACGACAGCATACCTGCAAAATTTCTGTACAATCTGACGAAAAATCTAACTGCGTTTCTGCCCCACAACCTTTGTGCGGTGTTGCCTTAAGCCGAAAGATTTCTTACCACGGCTTTACAGCTCCGATTATTTCTTTAACTGATTTGATTCCCTTTTGGTCAAGAAATTCATTCATTTCATCAATAATTTTTACAGGTGCAAAAGGATCGGTAAAAATAGCCGCACCAACCTGAACTGCACTTGCTCCGGCCATCATCAGTTCAATCGCATCACGTCCGGATGAAACGCCGCCCATGCCGATAATTGGTATATTTACGGCATTTGCCACCTGCCATACCATTCTAACTGCAATCGGGAAAACCGCAGGACCACTCATGCCGCCAACATTGTTGCGAAGAATCGGTCTGCCAGAATTTACGTCAATTCTCATGCCCAGCAGCGTATTGATGAGCGATACAGCGTCAGCTCCGGCGGCTTCAACAGATTTTGCAATTTCTGTAATACTCGTAACATTCGGAGAAAGCTTGACAACAAGCGGTTTTTTAGTTGCTTCACGAACTTTCCTTGTAACCTCACCGGCCATTTCACAGCTTGTTCCAAAAGCTGCACCGCCCTGTTTTACATTTGGACATGAGATGTTAAGTTCTATCATGTGAACATCGGTACTGTCAAGTTTAGCCGCAACTTCGGCACATTCATCAGGTGTAGAACCGGCAATATTTGCAAGAACTACAAGATCTTTAGTCAGAAGATTCGGAAGTTCTGTACTGATAAAGTGGTCTATGCCCGGATTTTGCAAACCAACTGAATTAAGCATACCCGAAGGAGTTTCAGCAATTCTCGGCGAAGGATTTCCTGTACGAAGTTTAAGAGTAGTACCCTTAGTAGCAATGCCGCCAAGTTTACTAAGAGGATAAAACTCCTCATATTCCCTGCCGTAACCAAAAACACCTGACGCAGGAATAACGGGATTTTTGAAGTCTACACCGCAGATATTTACAGAAAGATCAGCCATTACCAAAGCACCTCCTTAGCATTGAAAACAGGACCGTCTTTGCAGACGTGTGCAAAATATTCCTCATCATTACGAACAGTTTTGCACGCACAGCCAAGACAAGCACCTATACCGCAAGCCATACGTTCTTCAAGTGATATTTCGCAGTAAACACCCTTTT
>JAZQND010000089.1:0-3747 GCA_045627145.1 Ruminococcus sp.
CCTGATTTATGCATACGCTTTGCCATATATGCGGCAAGCTCAGTCTGTGGGGTAATAGGATAACCGAAGAAGCACTTGCAGCCGGCTCTGATAGCAGCCTCAGCGAGGGCTTCGTTACCCTTCATAAGTTTTCTTTCCAAAGCTAAACAGCTCCTTTCAAAATTGGTTCGATTATTTTTCAACTACGATAGCACAGTCGGGGCACATCATGCCGCACATTGCACAGCTTATGCAGGCATCCTGGTCGGTACATTCTGCATAGAAATAACCCTTCTTGTTACGCTTCTCTTTCTGGAGAACAACGATATTCTTGGGACAAGCAGCTGTACAAAGACCGCAGCCCTTGCAGCGTTCGGTAATAACCGTCATCTTAGCCATACACTATTCGCTCCTTTCTAAATCTCCCATGGTTTTTTGACGTACATAACGGCTTCAAAAGCATCAGTGCAGCCGTCAGGAGCATCAACTCCCACAGGGTAAACAGTGTAAAGAACAGGCAGACCTGTCTTTTCCGAGACTTCTTTGGCAAAGTCCCGTGAATCCTCTATGATATCAACAGCAGTTTCATCGCCGAGGTTAGTATTATTTATAACAGCGGTATGCTTCATACGAGAAGCAGCCTCTATTTCATACATCAGCTCAACAGTTTCCTCCGCAGTGGAAGTAAAGCATCTGCGCTGATTGATGACGTAAAACAAATCGATATCGTCACTGAAAGCGGCAAGAGCATTGGCGTATCTTCCAAGAGCAACAGCACCTGCATCATCTCCGCCCACATCGATTATAAGGCAGTCTTCTGTAACGGCAAGCTGTTCCACATCGAACTGAATCGACGGGATATCAAGGTTGCTGTTTGCAAAATCGGGAGCAATAAGCTTAATGCCTTTTTCGCTAAACATATTTTTAAAGTCAGCGGTACGGAAATACGGATTGACGATATCAAGGTCAACTATAGCCACGGATTTGCCTTCCTGAGCGGCTTTTACGGCAAGATTCACGGAAAAAGTGGTCTTTCCGCTTCCATAGTGACCTGTAACAATTGTAATTTTCTTCATATAGTCCTTTCACCAGATAAATGGGATAAGTCTGTATTTAACTTTTGATTTGTACTCAGTATATCCTTTAAGGTCATGTTCAAGCACCATTTCCTCGTTGTCTATTCTTAATACAGTGAGGAACGGGTATGTGATGAAAGCTGTAACGGCAATCGCAGAGCCAAGAATAAACGGTATCGACAAAAACATCAGGATAGTTGCAGTATACATAGGATGTCTTACAATGCCGTAAAGACCTGTATCGATGACTTTCTGACCGTTCTGAACTTCGACAGTTCTCGAAAGGTAGGCATTTTCACGCATGACCTCAGCATACATCGCATAGCCTGCGAGGAAAACGACTGCCGCCGCAATAGAGAGCCATTTCGGAAGCACCAGCATTTCAAAGCGGAAACACACGCCTGAAATTATGAAGCCTAAGAGAAACATTGCAGCACCTAAAGCGACAACTTTCTTTTGTTCAGGCTGTTCTTCCTTTGAGTTGAGGCGTTTTTCAAGAAGTGACGGAGCTTTTGCGAGCAGAACTATACCCATTATCAGCATCGGAATGAAAAGCACTCCCATAAACAGCCATCCGCCGAAGAAATTCAGCGAACCTGAAGGAAGGAATATGGCTGCCGCACATATAATCAGACCTGCAAGAAATTTGAGTAATGCCGTGAAGGCAAGTTTGGATTTCATATTCAATTCCCCCTTAATATAATCCCATAACATATATTATACCACTTTACATTAATAAATGCAATACCAAAAAAAATGCAAATCATGAGCTTGTTTTTGACATATCAAAACGATTGTGCCTCTTATTTGGCAATTCATTTTGTAGGGAAACATTCTGTGTGCCTGTCATTACCTCCGTATTTCTGCAAAACGTTTCATGGCGTTGATGTCTCAGTAAAAACGGGCGACCAATGGTCGCCCCTACAAATTGATGAACACAAAAAGGGACAGCGAAAAAGCTGTCCCTTAAATATATCACATAATAGTGCCGATGTGCGAAAGCAGATTAACGTTTTCGTACAGAGTAAGGCGGAACGCAGTCACCGTGAATCGCCAACGGGGGCGACCACGCCTTAGCTGCGTATGGCTTTTTCAAGCCATACGCTTGCAAGGTCAAGAGCTTCATAAAGTCCGCACTCACGTTCAGCGTTCTTTTCGCAGGCTTCAAGAGGATTGAGGTTCGGGTCTGTATTCATAAGAACTACCCTTACCTTATCGGCAAAGTCTTCTTCTCCGACCTTTTTAGTTTTCAGTATTTGTATCATGATAACATAGGGATCAGACATATATCCGAAATATATTATATTCCCGCATCTGACAAGTGGATAGCCCTTGTATGTTTTGAATTTTTCTATCATATTTTTCCTCCTTCATCGTCGGGAGATCACCATGTTTTAACATAGTCCTCGCCTGTGTCAATTCTCTTGATGTTGTCTATGAGAGTATTTACAAATGCTTTTGAGCAATAGAATTTGCTTTCTCCGTTTACGGTTATCAGAGCCTGCATTAAAGAGTCATCATAGAAATCATATTTATAGGTTTTTTTGGAGTAGGAATCTGTATATTCAACAGAAGCCATAGGTTCACCGTCAGGAACAGGCTTACCGAGTGCAAATTCTTCAAGGCTGCCGCTTATGAGAAATGCATAGAACTGTCTGTATCTTTCAGAATCAAAAATTTCTCCGTCTTTTTTAACCTCAAAGTCTTCTGTTTTTGATTCAGACATTGGTTTACTGCTGTCGATAGGCTTTATCTTGAAATCGGCAGAAGCACCGTTATTGCCGCTGACTTTAAAATCTGTTATATTCCAGACGTAAGATGAGACCATCATTCTTGAAATAATGTCGATAGGAGTAGTTTTCAGCCATACAGCATTTTCTTCTGAGATGATGTATATTACTTTTCCGCCTTCAAACATACCGTAACAGCATTTATCGCCGTCATCGTCCGTAAAGACCTCGCTGAGAAGCAGAACATAGTCATCACTGTCTTCGCAGTCCATAGTAACACGGCAGAAAGGTTCATTCAGACCTGCACCTGCGATATCTGATTCTTTGCAGTGAACAGCATACACATCATTTGCATACAAGCCGAACATACCGGTAAGGACAGTTTCTGAAGCATCACCGGAGAGGTTGCATTCTACAGGTTCTGTCATGATGTGAGTAGAAGAAGTACCGCCTGAATATTTGTCTTCGCTTGATTTATCATATTCAAGAACTATGTTTGAATCAAGGTCGTCACGTTCAATGGTAAGCTTGTTTATCTTTGGATAATCCTCCTGATTTTCAGGAGCTTCAAGAACCGTTTTCTCAATAAAGTCTTTGGTAGTATTTGTAAAGTTTGACATGGAGGAGAGGGAAACAGTGTAAACAGTATTATTCCCTTCAGCCATAACATATACGCCTGAATTTGTCGGTGCATTATTTCCGACATAGAATTTAGCAGTTCCGCCTGATTCGTAGGTATATTCAACAGTTACCTTTGGTTCAGCAAGACCGAATTTTGCAAGGTCTGTGCAGTTTTCCTCGATGAGTGCGGTTGAAGTAAGACCGTTGCCGTTGTTAACGAGAGTTCCGAGAAGGGTTTTGTTTACGGTAACGTCGTCGAAGCCTTCAAGAGTATAGACGGGATTTGCACCGTCTTCGGCAGGGGTATCCATAATTATTTTGATAAGTCGGAGGCCAAGCGG
>JAZQND010000090.1:0-6093 GCA_045627145.1 Ruminococcus sp.
CTTCGATTGGGGAGGCGGCGGAGGTTTCAACTTCGGCGGCGGCTTCGGTTTCGGCGGCGGCGGTCTGTTCTCATACGGCGGCGACCAGGTTTCGATAGTTGACTTCATTATAAAACGTAATGAATATATCCGCAGAGAACTGGGATTCTGATTTTATAAAAACCATTTCCAATCATAAAAATACACTTCCACAAAAAACAGACGGACAGCGATTGATTTTGCTGTCCGTCCGTTTTTCATACTATTTTACTTTTTTCTGACAGGTATCCATATCTCGGAATGGTAGTTTTCGTCATCCATTCCTTTCGGATACTTTGAAGGATCTTCATACATCTCAATGCAGTAGCCTGCCGCAAATTCGTATTCTTTTATTGCAGGAAGCCATTCGGAAAATATCTTGCGGTTAACGTCCTGAAGTGCATCAGGCATTGCACCTTTACATGAAAAAACTGCCCATGTCATTTCAGGTATAGTCCTCGTAACAAATCCTTCCGGTATTTCAGATGTCGGATTATAAAGGTCTGCTATAAGATATTCAAAGCTGCTGTTTCCCATATCAGGATCAATATTCACTCCAAACATACCGCACACATATTTTCCGTTTCCGCACTGAAAATGCTCGTCCCAGAATTTTGGAATTTCACTTTTACAGTTTTCGTAGCTGAAATTTCTTGCCGAACCAATAACAGTAAAGCTTTCCTTCTCTTCAATTTTGTAATCCATAAGATAACCGCCTTTCAATGATAATTCGATTTTCAGCGGAGCAAAGGTTTTTATCATTACATCCCCTCTGCGTACCATTGACGGTGACACTCCATGAAAGCGTGTAAATGCTTTTGTAAAGCTGTCAGGAGAATCGTATCCGAATTCAAGTGCAACATCAATTATTTTTTCATTTGTTGAAGTAATTTTTACCCCTGCAAGTGCAAGTCTTCGATTTCGGATATACTCCGCAACTGTATAGCCGCAGAGCATACTGAATCCCTTCTGGAAATAAAACGACGACATATAAACATATTCTGCTACATCATCAGCCGTGATATTATCCGTTATATGCTCCTCAATATACTCAACCGCATTTTGTATTGCATCCACCCATTCCAATTTCTTCCACCTCCGCTTTATTCTTCACAGCACATCCTTATGCTGTAATGACAGTATATCATATAACCAATATCATTTCCCGACTTTACCTGTTATATTTTGTCCTGTATGCAATACCAAATCAAAAATTGGAAATGCTTTTTTTCAATCAGGGCTTGACATATTAAACAGAATCTGATATAATACCTTTAAACAATTCAGTATAAAGACATATAAAAGGGAAATATTCACATATTATTCTATCATATTGAACAAAACAACCGATTATTACAGGAACAATATTCGTTTCTAAAGCTGAACTGTTGCTAAATTTAATCAAACCATTTTTTGCTTTCATATAAAGCAAGATTTAAAATGCTTATGTTTTGCAAAAAACCACCTTGATTTAAATTTGAATAAATGCAATCGCAATTTTTGGTCAGTCTGATATCTTGAACATCTTTCTGAATTCCGAAGGAGTACATCCTTTCGCCTTTCGGAAAGCCCTGTTAAAGGTTGTAAGACTCGAAAAGCCGCACTGCATCGCAACTTCTGTTATAGGATATGAAGAATCAGCCATAAGCCTTTCTGCTGCTTTTATCCTTTTGCTGTTTATGTACTGGATATACGACATTCCGTTGTATTCCTTGAATATTCTTGAAAAGTGATACTTGCTGTAACCGGCGATGGAAGCAAGCTTCTCAAGCGGGAGCTCATACATATAATTCTGGTTGATATATTTGGTAACCAGCCCGAATTTACGGCTCTCATCGGAGTTTACCATATTTGTTGAAGACGCTTCCTCAACCTTTGCAATCTGAAATTCCCTGACAGCAGTAAGCATTGTGAGAAGATACATATATATCCTTACATCAGCCATAGGTGCTTTGGAATAATATTCGGTATAGATATCAAGCATACTTTTTCTTGAAAGCACATAAAGCTCCTTGTTAAGATTAGGAGTGATATGCAAAGCCGAACTAAGCACAGGCATTATTGATTCAAGCGACGGTACTTCGCTGATTACCGAATTATCACACTGAAAAATTATTCTTCTGCCATCCTGAGCCGGCATAAAATGAAGTTCACCCGGAGGAATGATTATCATTTCCTTTTCACCGAGATGATATTCCTTTCCGCCCGATGTTACCGTAAAACCGTTATGCAGAGGAATGATTATTTCAATGGCATTATGCCAGTGAACAGGATATTCTTCAACCTCATCATTGTCATATAGCATTACAAAGCGTTGATTTTCATACTCCACGGTTTCGTAGACACCCGAAAGATTTTTAATCATTGTATGACCTCCTGACCATTTATTGTTATTCCCGAATTGATATATTTTAGACAAAGTGCAGACAAATCGTATTCTGCATTGCTTGTATTTGGTTCTTTTAATGGTATTATACATCAAAACATCAATATTTGTAAAGAGCGTTTGATTATTTTGTGGAAATTTAGCAATTCTTGATTAATTGGTCGCAATAAATGATTAGTATAATTTGTCCATAAGTATTATAATTAAATTCAGCGAAAGATAAGTGGCTGTAACTATGCTCTTTTGCAGCCGCTTTAAGGAGATTATTATGGAAGTTAAATGCTACGAAACCGAATACAAAAATTACGGAAATTGTATATGTCTTGAAAACGGAATAATCCGCCTGATCGCAACTATTGATGTTGGCCCGAGAATCGTTTTCTTCGGCTTTGCCAAAGGTCCGAACGTTCTCTTTGAGGATACCGACCGCAATTTCTATGAAATCAACAAGGGCTACGGAGTATGGTATGCATACGGCGGTCACCGTATATGGTGTGCCCCGGAAGTAATGCCCGAAACCTATTACCCGGATAACAACAAGGTGGCTGTTGAGTATGACGGATGTAAGCTCACCCTTACCCCCGAAAAAACTCCTTTCGGCAAACAGTTTTGTCTTGTGTGCAGTATAACAGGCGATAATTCAGTCTGCATTGAAAACCGCATCACAAACTGTTCTTCAAAGCCTGCCGAATTTGCCCCGTGGTCTGTTACAGGTCTTGCCGGCGGCGGTACTGAAATCATCCCGCTTTGCAGCGACGATAACGGTTTCCTCCCTAACCGCACAATGTCCCTCTGGAGCTACGCTTCATTAAAGGACGAAAGATTTACCCTCACTGACAGATATGCCCTTCTCAGACATGATTCTGCCGCACAGACTGCTTTCAAAGCCGGTTTTAATGTTACCGGCGGTCAGATAGTCTATATCACAAACGGTCAGATTTTCAAAAAAAGCTTCGATGGTTACACACCTGCCGTTTATCCCGACTTCTGCTGTAACTTTGAAACTTACACAAACAAGCTTTTCCTTGAATGTGAGCTTCTCGGAGAAATGAGAAAATACCAGCCCGGCGAAACCGTTTCCATATCAGAAAAATGGGAACTCTTTCCTGTTGAATCAGATACTGATAAGGTCATTGAAGAATACATAAATAAATTGACATCTTGAGAACCTGTCTTCACAAACAGAGTGACAGGCTCTGAAAGTAATATTCCGATGAAAGGAGAATGTGCTTGGAAAAGTACAAGGACAAAAGTCTTTCAGCTCAGGAAAGAGCTGAAGATATAACAGACAGACTTTCTCTTGAAGAACAAGCCTCTCAATTAAAATATGATGCTCCTGCAATCGACAGACTGAATATTCCTGCCTATAACTGGTGGAGTGAAGGTCTGCACGGTGTCGCAAGAGCCGGTACAGCCACAATGTTTCCTCAGACTATCGGCATGGCTGCCATGTTCGATGAAGAAGCTGTAAAGAAAGCCGGCGACATTACTGCCACCGAAGCAAGAGCTAAATATAATGAATATTCTGCACACGGCGACCACGATATCTATAAAGGTCTTACATTATGGTCACCAAATGTAAATATATTCCGTGATCCACGATGGGGCAGAGGTCAGGAAACCTACGGTGAAGATCCTTTTCTAACTACCCGTCTTGGTGTGGCTTATGCCAAAGGTCTTCAGGGTAATTCAGATATACTGAAAACTGCCGCCTGTGCAAAGCACCTTGCAGTACACAGCGGTCCTGAAGCTACCAGACATGAATTCAATGCAGTCGCAAACCCGAAGGATATGGAGGAAACTTACCTCCCCGCTTTTGAGGCTCTTATAAAAGAAGCAGATATCGAAGGCGTTATGGGTGCTTACAACAGAGTAAACGGCGAACCGGCGTGTGCAAGCAAATTCCTTATGAATAAACTGAAGGAATGGAACTTCAAAGGCTATTTCGTTTCGGACTGCTGGGCTATCCGTGATTTTCACACAAACCACATGGTCACCAAAACTGCTCCTGAATCAGCCGCTATGGCTCTCAAGCTCGGATGTGACCTCAACTGCGGAAATACATATCTTCATCTGCTCAGTGCTTACAGCGAAGGTCTTATCAATGACGAGGATATAAGAAATGCCTGCGTTCATCTGATGAGAACAAGAGTACGTCTTGGTATGTTTGATGATTCAACAGAATTTGACAGCCTCGACTGTGAGATCGTTGCCTGCAGTGAGCATAAGGAACACGCTTTGAAATGTTCCGAAAGAAGCATGGTAATGCTGAAAAACAACGGTATACTTCCTCTTGATAAGAGTAAAATCAAAACCATTGGCGTTATAGGGCCTAATGCAGACAGCCGTCCGGCTCTCGAAGGAAACTATAACGGCACTGCTGACAGATATATCACTTTCCTCGAAGGCATTCAGGATGCTTTTGACGGCAGAGTTCTCTACTCACAGGGAAGTCACCTCTACAAGGACAGAGTTATGCAGCTCGGTCTTCCTGACGACAGAATCGCAGAAGCCGAAATAGTTGCAGAACATTCAGATGTCGTTGTTCTTTGTGTCGGTCTTGACGCTACAATCGAAGGCGAAGAAGGCGATACAGGAAACGAATTTTCATCAGGCGATAAGAATGACCTCAGACTTCCTGAAGCACAGCGTAAGCTTGTCAAGGCTGTCATGAGCAAAAATAAGCCTGTTATTATCGTTACAGCCGCAGGAAGTGCCATAAATGTGGAAGCCGACTGCGATGCTCTCATTCATGCATGGTATCCCGGACAGTCAGGCGGTACTGCACTTGCCAATATTCTCTTTGGCAAGATCTCACCTTCAGGTAAGCTTCCGGTTACATTCTATCAGGACGCTTCCCTCCTCCCCGACTTCTCGGATTACAGCATGAAAAACCGTACTTACCGTTACGCCGAAAACAATATCCTTTATCCGTTCGGCTACGGTCTTACCTATTCAAAGTTCTCTTGCAGCGATCTCTCTTACAGTGACGGAAAAGCTTCTGTTACTGTTACAAATATCGGAGATTACGATACAGAGGACGTTGTTCAGTTCTATATCAAGGGTATAGGCGAAAATTATGTTCCGAATCACAGCCTTTGCGGTTTCAGGAGAATTTTCCTGAAAAAAGGCGAAAGCACAAGTGTGGAGGTCAATATCGACAGCAAGGCATTTGAATCCGTTGATGAAAACGGTGTAAGAGCCAAAACTTCTGACGAATTTATCCTCTATGCAGGTACTTCTCAGCCTGACGCATTAAGTGCCAAGCTTACCGGCACAGACTGTCTCTCAATAAAATTATAATCGGAGGTCAACAAATGGAATTTTTCAGTAACATAGGCAAAATCGCTTATGAAGGTAAAAACAGCACAAATCCCCTCGCATTCAAGTATTACAATCCTGACGAGGTAATCAACGGCAAGACAATGCGTGAGCAGCTCAAGTTTGCTCTCTCATGGTGGCACACAATGGGCGGCGACGGTACAGATATGTTCGGCTGCGGCACAACAGACAAGACATGGGGCAAGAATGATCCTGCTGAAAGAGCAAAGGCTAAGGTTGACGCTGCTTTCGAGATCATGCAGAAGCTCAGTATTGACTATTTCTGCTTCCATGACCGTGATCTTTCTCCTGAATACGGCAGTCTTGCTGAAACAAATGCACAGCTCGATGTTGTAACTGATTACATC
>JAZQND010000091.1:0-2592 GCA_045627145.1 Ruminococcus sp.
TATTCACAAATAATAAGACCATCTATATGCTGAAAAATAGATTTATATATCTCTGTTTGAGATGAAGATAGATGTATACATCTATCTTTAGGATATAGATAGATTTATATATCTTTTTTATATATCTCTATTGCAGTATGGTTAATTTAAGGAAGGTAAGTTTATACAGAAAATACGGGGTATTCTGCATAAACATACAATATTGTGCATAAACTTCAGAAGGGGAACGAAGAGTAGGGAAAAGAATGTGAAAAATTGTTAAAAATGAGTAGTTAACTGTTTACAAAAGGCAGATTATGTTGTAAAATGATTACAGAGGGTTACAAAACAGCCCTATCAGGACGGAACAGGATTACAAAACCTGTAGTTCGGAAAGGAGTAAAATGTCGGATAATACGAGTTCTGAAAGCTACAGGATACATTTCTCGATGCGTAATCCCCAGCAGGTAAGGGAATTCCAGTTCCTTGCTTCGATGGACATCAAGGACAGGCAGGCGTTCCTTCATCTTGCGGTCTCATCGCTCGCAGGACGGCTCGGTTATGTGGTTCCCGAGAACGGCTTCATGGGTATGGTCACGGCACTTGTGAACAGCCCGTCACAGTATCCTTCAGCTTTTCCTTCACCCCTCCCCCCGCTCATGAGCAGTGAGGAGCTTGCAGAGAAACGGAAGAATGCTTCAAGGGGTAAGCCGGAAAGGAAGAAGCAGAAGAAACAGAAGGATGATACCGAAGTCAATGCACCTACGGAGATAACAGAGGATGAAGGCTCCGATGTAGCCGATGCGATTATGGCTTCACTGATGCTCTTTGATACGGACATCTGACAAATATAACAAATATAGCTTGCTATACAAAGGAGAATGAAAGAATGAAAAGACACATTGCAGTCGATGCAGGAAAGTATGCAACAAAATCAGCAGTGAGAAGATGCGGTGACAGACCCGAAGCCACGGATGTTTTCCTCACAAGGATGGATGAATCGGATGTGGATTTCGGGAGCCTGTCCTCGGGAAGGAATTTCTCGGTAACCTTCGGCGGTCATAAGTACCGTATCGGTGAAGGTGCGACACACGATTCCTTCGTGGAGACAAAGACAGAGGATATCCACAAAATCTGCACCTATACGGCAGTATCACAGTTCGCTGATAACGGCGATGAGGTCACCCTCGGCATAGGATGCCCCCTGTCGATATTCATCAACCCTACCGCCCGCAACGAGTATGCGAAGTTCATCAAGGGCGATGGGAATGTCACCATTCAGGTGAACGGCGTACTCCACAGCTTCACCATCACGAAGGTATGCGTATTCCCCGAAAGCTCCGGCATCGTCTACCTCCACTTCGACAGATACAAGGATTCGACAGTCGGCGTAATCGACATGGGCGGTCTTGACACCAACGGTTCCGTATACAAGAACCTCACGCCCCAGTTATCGAGCCTCTTCACAGTCCGTCTCGGCGGTAAGGTGATGCACAAGGTACTCCTTGACACCCTCAACTCGAAGCTCGGTCTCGATGTGCCCTTACAGCCCTATCAGATGGATGGCATCGTAAGGGACGGCTATGTAATGAACAGACGCTTCCCCGAAAAGGAAGCACTTTCAAGGAAGCTCATTGCAGAGTATAAACGCTCGTATGTTCAGGAGGTATATGATGCCTGCGTGAAGCACGACTGGTCACTCGATACCATCCCCCTCGTATTCATCGGCGGTACATCGCTCGCATTGAAGGACGAGATTAAAGAGGTATTCCATGTCGGGAACGACTCCTTCTTCGAGGATGCGGAATTCCTCAATGTCAAAGGCTTTCTCCGTGCCCTTCCCTAAATCGGCATAGGAAGGCAGAAAGGTAAATATATATCAGGACTTCAGGCAGGATTGCAGAAAGGCGGGTTATGCCAAATCCCTGCCTGATTTCTTTTTGCCCTTTTTCCTGCAGTCAATATGCCCCATACTGCACTGTTAACTGTATACAGGTAGGCAGATATGTGATATGATGTGATTATGAGAGATGCGATATAGAATATTACGATGGGGAGGATGATGATGGAAGCATTCACTGAAAGGATTTTAAGGCTTACAAAAACAAATGAACGGTATGAGGATTTTACTGTCCTTGATACCCCGGTACCCTTTAAGGAACTGTTCAAGGACAGGGACTTCGACTATATCCAGATACACGACACGGAACCCTGCCCCGATGGTGACATCATAGGCTTCTGCGGTGTATGTTCGTGGAAGGATAATGTCCTCAAGCCCCTTGACGGGGATACCTATACCGACAGCATGACCGTATGCGGATACTCGTATTTCACGAACAGCGAGGAAGGCGTTTCCTGTGGTCTCGAAATACTTGTCAGGGAGTGGTGATTATGTGGAAAGAGAAGGATATCCGGAGTGTTAACTGTATACAGGTGTCTGTAAATATGGTATAATATAATCGCAGGAACGGGAAACCGTCCACTGTATCACCCTTCTTTCCGGTCGCTTCCGACAGACCGGCAGAAGTATCGGGAAGAAGCAGAGCAAATTAGTAACTCTAACCGTTGTTAAAGGGACGTGAACGGCACGTCTACTGCTAAGTCTACTCTGTA
>JAZQND010000092.1:0-18786 GCA_045627145.1 Ruminococcus sp.
TGCATAGCTGCTTTTTCTCAGAAGGGGTTTTTAGAGGTGCCCACAATATGTAAAACTTTGTATGCTGCGGCTTTTACATTATCATCAGTCTTGAATGATTCCGTATGCCAAGTTCGTTGAGTTTTTTATTAAAATCATATATTCTTCCATCCTCACGGCTGCAAAGTACGTCTGAACCGCTTCCGCAGAAGAAGCCTCCCGAAATTTCGGAAAGTATATCTGAAAGAAGCTGAACTGCCTCATAAACATACATATCTCCGCTAAGGTAAATTTCATAAGTTCTTCCGCTTGCAGGAAGATAGACCTCTGTTAATATCTTATCCATTTTGTTCACCCGCTATGTAAAAATTACCGCAAACTCTGTTATTCTTAATTATTACGGCTATATCTTCATCAGAAGCTGCTTCCTCTGAATTATCAGCAGAGAAAAGCTTCTGCTTTCCGAATCCGCTTCCAAGCCATATTCCAAGCTGTTCAAACCAGTCATCATGTGCATTGTCAAGAAGCAGCGAATCTGCATCACGATTTCCTGTAACAATAATTCTTTCGTAACAGCCGCATGGATCATGCATATCATCAGGAGTATCAAGAACCACATAATGAATATTATGGATATCACAGAAAAGCATTGCCTCAACCAGTCTTGTCATGCAAAGTATGCTTATATCGGCAATTTTTCTGAATCCGTTTATAACAATGTAAATGTGACCTATATCTTCGGGAAGCCTGAATTTTTTGCTCTCATATTCAATAAGTGCATTATCACGCTCAACATACATTTTCTGGAATTTCTCCTGCCACTGTTCAAGTTCCGAACCGCTTACATATTCAAAGTCTGCATTTTCAGACAGTTTTATATCAGCATCTGTATCAATGAATATCACTTCCGCTTCCTTATCGGCGGCTATCATCTCTGCGATATATGCAGCATAATCAGAAAGTTTATTTTTTGAATCAGAAGAAATAAATGTCATATATACGTTTTTCAGATTTTCAGTCCATATATCTTCATTTTCATATATCTGTCCAAGCGGTAATGCTTCAACGCTTCCTGATTTTTCTGTGAGTCGGCTTCTTTCCAGCTTTTCAAACCTGTTTACAAAGCGTTTTGCCGCAGTTTCACTGTTTGCTGCTGCCTTTCGGCAAAGCTCATTGATCACTGATGTCGGATCGGCAGCCGCCTCATCAAGGTTTTCCTCATCAGCATGGATATCAAACGGCAGTATATCAGCGGTCTGAAATTCATAAACATGAGAACCGTATTTCACAAGTCCCCTGCCTTTGTAATCAGAAGGTATAACACCGTCTGTTCTTCCCAGAACTGATGAATAATCAAGCCTGTCATTCATTCTGAGCATGATATGCTGACCTATATTCTGGCTTATCCTTGAATTGATATTTATTGCCTGTGAACCTATTACAACATATATTCCTACCTTTGCTCCTTCACGGGAAATGTAGGCAAGCTCATAAAGAAGCTCATCATATTCCTCACTGAAAAGTGAATAATTATTCAGCATTAATACGATATTGGGTATTGCTTCACCTGAAAATCTGCAATATTCGCTATAATCTCCTCCATAGGGAGCAAAAAGACGGTTTCTTATTACTATCTCTTTTTTCATTTCTTCAATAAGCTGCTTGACCTGTCCGTTTTCGTCCGCAAGAACAACGTTGCTTACCTGCGGTGCTTTTTCAAATATCTTCAGATAACCGGAATCAAAATCAAGAATGCATATATTTACCTTATCGGCTGTATATCGGCTTATAAGAGAATAGATAAGTGTTATGAAGAACATATCCATTCCGCTTCCCTGAACGCCGTATACGCAGACATTTCCTTTTGATGAGAAAGGAATTGTCATTATTTCCTGTTTTCTTTCATAAAGGTCATCCCATTTTCCGATTACCGGCTCTATTGAATATTTATCACTTTCGCCTTCATAGTCATTGTAAAGAGAATCAATATTTATAAATGACGGCAGAGGCAGCAGCCAAAGCGGGCGGATATGCATATCGCCTGCAATATCAATAAGATACTGTCTTACAGCAACAAGCTCTGATACAATATGCTCATTGTTTGAGATTTTTCTGTTTTTAATGGTTTTTTCGCATATAACACTGCCTGTACTGCTGATAAGTTCGGCTGATTTTTCTTTTTCCGAATGTCTTCTGTCAACTCCGATATAGTCTGCACCGCACCACGCCGACTGTCCAAGACTAAACTGCTCGTTATAGCCGACCTGTAAATAAAAGCGTCCCGTTGTTTTAATTTCAGCCGCATCAGGACAATGGATAACAGCCGAGCTGTCAGCTTTATCCTGAACCTTCAGACATATCTTAAAACGTGAGTTACTCCATATCTGAGGGCTTACTACGCTGTCCGGCTTCTGTGTTGCAAGAATTAGATGAACACCGAGACTTCTGCCGATACGGGCTGTACTGACAAGCGAATCCATAAATTCAGGCTGCTGGGTTTTAAGTTCTGCAAACTCATCGCAGACAATGAAAAGATGAGGAAGTGCTTCAAGGTCAACACCATTTCTTCTGAGCTGCTGGTACTTGTAAATATCCATAGTACCCTCTCCCGAAACCTTTCTTGCAACCTTGAACATATTCTGACGGCGTTTGAGTTCACTTTCAATTGAAATTCTTGACCTTTCAATTGTAGCACCATCAAGGTTTGTAAGAGTACCTACCAGATGAGGAAGCTTTACAGAACGCTCGACCTCTTTTCCGTTGACTGTTACTCTCTCGATACTTTCAAAAGCGTCCGCAAGACCGCCGCCCTTATAGTCGATGATGAGGAAAGCGGCTTCTTCAGGACTGAAATTAACGGCTATTGACAAGATAAACGTAATTATGCTTTCACTTTTTCCTGAACCCGTAGTACCTGCGATAAGACCATGCGGACCATGATATTTTTCATGAAGGTCAATATAGAAGCTGTCGCCTGCCTGATTAACACCGATAGGAGTCTGCAATGATTTGGATGGATTATTTTCAGCCCATCTTGTAAGGCAGTTAAGGTGTTCAGGCTTTGAAACACCGAACATCTCCAGAAATGTTATCATCTTCGGAAGCTTGTTTCTTTCCGAAGAAACATCAAGCCTGATATTGGAAATACTGTTTATATAGCTGTCAAAAAGCTGTTTTTCAATACGGTCAGGCACAAACTGCTGAACGATATCCTTGGTTTCAGCATTTTTGATTTTTTCGCTCTCGCCGTTATTTGTCTTTTCAGAATTTGCCCTGATACGCTGGAACATACAGGCTTGATTTTCGTTTTCAAAATCAAATATCATATCAGATTCAAGATAATTTCGCTGATAGAAAAGCGTTATCATGCTGAACTGTATATTCTTATATCTTTTGAGAAGAAGCTGTATAGGCGTAAGCTGTTCGGTTAGTTCACGGTCTGCGGTAATAATAAGGTAATAGGGCTTATGTTCTTCCTTATTTTCGCTTCTTTCATCAACGATTTTTTCAAGCTGAACGGAAAGCTCCTTGATATCCTGATTGCTTGAGGCAACGAATCTGAAGGAATTGCTGTCGTCCCAGACATGAGGAAGCCAGCGGACGTAATTCCATATTTCTTCGTCAGCACTGTTATATATGAATACAAGTTTCAGTTCGTCATAGCTGTAGAGAGCAGTAAGCTGAACCACAAGTGCCCTGATAAATTCCTCTGCGGTTCTCTTATCGCCCGTACAGCCGCAAAGACAGCCTTGTTTCAGTGAAAGCGGAATATTAACATTACGGAGCTTTCTCTCCTCGCTGACAAGCTGATAAAGATTTTCGGAAACAGTATCAGACATTATCGAAATCGACTTTTCAGGATATTTCAGGTCAATAAGTGCATCTGTATCACCTTTTCCGATACAAACATTCATAAAATTCTCGTCGCTTATATGTCTGCACCACAGGTATTTATCGGGAGATGAGCCGTCACCTACAGCAAGCCCTGCACATCTTTCAGAAAGATAATTGATCTCGTTCATGATATCCGATTCATCATTGATTATTCTTTCTATTTCGCTTCTTGCATTGCTTATGTAGCCCGTATACTGCTCAAGACGTTCCTGATTTTCCTTTTTCTCATGTTTGCTTTTGCTTATGTTGAGGACAACAGGCCATATAAGAGCAGTGGCAAGCATAGTTCCTGCCATGATAATTGAAGGAAAAACAGAAACCAGACCACGGTTATTGAAATAAGCGGAAAGAACCGAAAAACCGGCAACCGCAACAGAGCCCATACACATTGTAACAGAAGGGCCAAGCCTTAAAATAATTGATTCCGAATCTTTTTTATCTTTCTGCTGAGGTGCTTCAAGAGTGATGTATTTTTCAGTAAGCTTTTTCTCATTAAGCTTCAGTGTGCGGTAAAAATACTGTTTTTCACTTTTATTTTCCATTGAAGCTTTTATTGGTACAGGTACGAACATTTCTTTTTCATAGAAACAGTTTTCATCAAATCTTACTGCATCATCAAATATATTAGCGGAAATGAAATCGCTTCCTATGATAAATTTGTATCCAAGAATAAAAACTATATCTCCGGCTTTCAGTTCAGCAGACGCAATACGCCTGTTATTAACAAATGTGCCGTTTTTGCTTCCCATATCCTCGGCTGTCCAGACACCGTTTTTATAGGTGATAACAGCGTGTCTGCCCGAAACAAATTTATTGGCTATTGAGATGGTATTTTCCTTTTTTTGTCCGATACTTATTTCAGCCTCACTGTTTCTGAGAAACAGCTTTTTATACATACACTTACGCTTTATTACCGGTTCAGAAAGCATGATACAGTCTTCGCCTTCTGCTTCAACGGAAAAAAGGTCATTATCCTCAATAATATGTTTTTCGGCATACGCACCGTTTTCAAATATTCTGCATCTGTTTCCGGAAGAAATAACCCAGCAGTTTTCCTTTCCGTCTATGGCAAGATTTCTTAATTCATTGCCGTGATAGTAATCAATAAAGTAACGTCCTTCCTTTTTATCAGGAAGCGTCAGCATACTGAGAGAACTGCTTTGAATAAAGGTGATCAACAGCACTATACTGCACCCGCTTTCTTTTTTGTAGTTTTTTTCTGAAGTCCGGGATACTCTTTCCACTTCACTCTTATCATAAGTCCGTAGAAAACGTGATAATCAAAACTTTCAAGTTCATAATCAAAAAGCTTTGTACCGTTTGTATGGCAGTATTCCCACCTGAAAACATCTCCGAGTTCATTAAGGTCACGCTCAAAAGGCTCGATTATTCTTCTTGCAACAGCCCTGTCCGCAGCGATAACATCATCATATTTCGGAAGTTCGGGAGTACAGTCAAGAAGGGTTTTCACGCTTATTGTATCCGCATTTTTCTTGAAATAGTTCATTTTTTTATGTTCTGATATTTTTTTCAGAAAATAATAGCTGTTTGGATTTTTCTTGTGGTTCAAACTGAAAAGCTTCATAGGATACGGCATAACAGGCATATATTTCAATATTCTGAAAAATTCGCTGCTAAACTCGAAAAAAATCATATTATTTTTGATACACGCCGATTCACAAAGCTTTATATCGCTGAAGCTCTGTTCACGATTTGAGGATTTTGAAAACGAAAGCTTCATATTGGTGAGGGTTTTCAGTTCGGTATTTACCTGTTTACGAGTTTCCTTGAGATTTTTAAGTCCGCACATTTCCATATATTCTTCCAGTGCAAGACATACCATTTCTTCCTTTGCACCTGTTTCCGTAGACCTTATCATAATGGCATCAATAAGGCGGTGGGTAGTGGCTTTAAGACCGCTTCCAAGCTGAGAGAAATTTTCAAGAGTAACGCTGAGATTTCCGTTTTCCATTTTAAGCATATCATTTCCGTCAGCTTCGCTTGTGTTTGTGGTTTTCAGCATGGCAAGCTTATTTGTCGCACTTGACTGACGCATGATGCTGAATTTATTTCTTGAAACCGAATTGATTTGCAGTTCGGTTTTCAGAATGCTTCCGACAGGCTGAGAAATACCGTCTATTCCTATTTCAACAGGTGTCTTCATCATTCATCACCTGCTCCTGCAAGATAATCGGTAAGTGAATCAAGGGATGTGCGGAAAATACTGATATCTTTAAGCATTTCCCTTACCTTTTCTATTCTGCTGCTTTCAGGATAAAAAGAATCCGTGTCGATTATTTCAAAAACTTCTTCAAGAATGCGTTTTTTATTGCTGTATTCATCACCTTCTCCCGCAATTTCCTCACTGAACGCTATACGTTTTTCGTTCATTTCGTTTATCTGCTCGATAATTGGTTCGGCATCAACTTCAAACATCACAAATTCATCAAGACCGATACGCTCTGCAATCAGCCTGCAAAGTGTATTATAAGCAAGGTTTCTCCGCATACCGCTTTCAAGGAGTTCTTTGCTGAAACCGCTTATCTTATCCTTCATTTTCTCAATATTTTCCAGACACATCATTTCCTGAAAACAATCTATTTCAGGCTGAATGAAATAGTCCTCAACAGTAAGACACTTCGGACGGCATGGAAATTCATTTGAGATAAGTGCAAATCCACGCTGTTTTGCAATAGCTCCCGGAGGAGGCATTTCCTGATACTGTGTTTCTGTCATAATAATAGGAAGATTTTCTATAAGTTTTCTTGCGTGTTCGACCTGCTGTGCCTGAGCCATATACATGAGCAGACGGCAGCAGCCGTTGAGAGCCTGCTGATTATAGGCAAACGCCATTGCCTGTGCCCTCTGGATATAAAGCTGAAGCTGTACGAAGCATTCCAGTTTTTCAGCTTCCTCTATATCTGAAATGCGTGAAATAAGTTCATCAAGAATTTCCTGACTTATTATTTTTTCTTCATCTGTATCAGACTTTATATTTTTCTGTTTTTTGTAAAGCTCAATATCATTATATATCAGGCAAAGACCGAGTTTTTCTCCTGAAACAAAACTGTCGTTCATAATTTCTTCAAGTAAAGTCCTCATAATAACTCCTTTCCGTTTATGGCAACACCGCACAGGATTTGTGCGGTGCTGTAAATGATTATCGTAAAGAACGCTTCTTTCTTCTTACGAGGAACGCTGTAACGCCTCCAAGACCAACAACAGAAATGCCTGCAACTTTGAACCATGTCTTATGAGCAACAAGACGGACAACATTTGTAGTTACAAGAATGTTCTTATAGATATATTCCATTTTATTGTCAGCCATATCTGTGAGAACTACCTTAACGTCCTGAGAATGCTTTGAATTTGAAAGTGTAAAGATGCATTCATCGTCATTACAGGTTGAATCAACAAGCTTATCATTGACAAAAACTTCGGAATTTTTCAGCATGATATTATCGGAAACCGAAAGACGAACTTCTCTGCTTTCGCCCTTATATGCACCGTTATCTGAAATATTCAGCGGAATGCAAAGCGGAGCAGTTTTATCAACACAGAAGGAAAGCTCTGCCTTTTTCTTTTCGGAATCGCTGATATTTATATTGCCTGCACTGTCAACAGAATGAACAGAAACCGTATATCTTGCATCATTTTTGAACTGTTCTTTCGGAATGGTGTAGGTATAGGTTGACCAACTGTCACCGCCGCCTGTCTGCTTTACAGTATAGTCGATTTTATCTGCAAGCTCCTTCATAGCACCGTCCTGAGTAATGATAACGCTGTAAGGCTCTGAATGCTCATCAACGTTATATTCAATAATTACGATGTCTTTTTCTTCTGAGATATACTTTCCTGCAATTTCCTTGGTTGAATCATCAAACATGAATGTTGAACCGAATCTGTTAACGGAAAAACGATGTTCCAGAGTTTTTGAGTTCTTGGCTTTGTCCTTTACCTTTGCAGTAATTGTATAGATATCGTCATATTCCTCAAGTGCGGGGATATTGTCAAATACATATTCAAATCCGCCGTCTGTTTCGACAAACTGACCTGTAAATTCAAGCTTTTTGCCTCTTTTTGCACCTTCCAGCTCAATTTCGATACTATCTTTATCAATGTATGTATCAGTAAACTTGATGCGAGGTCTTATTTCTTCGTCATTATTAGCTTCCTTAACGCCGCTGAATACAATTTCAGGTGATTTCTGGTCCATGACGAATTTCTTGTTAAACGATTCAACTGCGTTTCCTGCCTTGTCAGAACCCGAAACAGTAATGTCATACTCACCGTCCTTATCAAATTTTATGGTAGCGGTATATTTATTTCCGTTCTGTTTCCATTCAGACATTTTCGGGAATCCGTCAGTCTTTCCGTCAATAGTTCCTGAAACCGTAATTCTCTTGGCATCAAAGTTGTTATCGTCAATAGTCAGTGTAATTGACATCGGCTTGCTGTAATAGTTTCCGTTTTCTGCATCAACATCAAAATGAGTATCAAGCTTAGGAGCAGTTCTGTCAATAATGAATGCTTCATCAGTAAATGTTTCGGATTCAAGGTCACCCATATCCTTGCATTTTGCAGAAAGCTGATATGAACCGTCAGCATCGAAAGTAAGTTCAGCCTGATACTGTGCTTCGTCCGTACCTTCTTTATCATTTATAAGCTGCCATGAAAGTTCCTGTCTTTCGCCGTTTACAGTTACATCTGCAAGTCCGCCGTCGAAATTTCTTTCAGTAACGGTAATAACAGCCCTTCTGGAATTTTTATAGATATTCTTATATTCATTGTCTGCCGAACCATTTGAATCAACAAATGTGACCTCCAGCTTTGGAGCTGTTTTATCTATGCTGAAATTCTTTGAAACTGTTTCATATTCGGAAGGATTTCCTGAATTATCCAGAAATCCGAGTTCAATTATATTATTATTTGCGTTTTCAGATACTGTAATTTCTCTTTCAACAGACGGAACGAGGTTATAATCTCTTACATCGCCGGAAATATGCCAGTCATCTTTATCAGCACCTGTTAATACGCCGTCAAGATTTATATCAAGACTTCCGTAACCTATTCCTGAGGCTTCCGTATAAACATGGGCAACGTCTGAGAAACTGTCCTTAACGATAAGCTTGGCTGTTACATCATTGATATAAAGAGGTCTGCCTTCTCTGTCTTTATGTGAAGTTTCAGGAAGCTCAATAGACATTGACGACGTTGAGGAGTGCATTGAATCGTCTTCGGTTATCATGCCGTATGTCAATACTTCTTCTGACTTTCTGCCGACATTATCTTCAGTGGTTACAATCATATATCCTTTGAAGTTTACAGGTATGCTTACACGCCATTCATTTGAATTACCCATTCTTATTTTGCTGACATTATCAGAAAACAGAGTTTTGTCAGGATTACAAAGTGAAACAGAGATATCCCTGATTCCTGAAGAAGGAACACCGTCACCTATTGAAACGATAACATCGGTTGAATTTCGGGCAAAGAACTCATAGCGGAGATCTTCAAGATTGCTTATGATATGTCTTTCGTCAGCTCTGATATCGGAAACATTAGGATCATCAAGGTCAACGAAAGCAAACGCCTGCTTTTCAGTACTTTTCTTTTCAGCATTGTCCACAGCAGAAATACCGACAGCAATGCTTCCCCTTGTATCGCTTCCGAATGTATCAAAGCGACGCTGATAATTATCTCCGAGCTTAAAGATACACTCATCAGCGGAATTTCTAAGCTCTGCACTGAATGTTTTATCATCACTGCCTGTAAGAGCGATATAGCAGCTTCCGTCTTTCAGTTCTTCAGAAGTTATCTTTTCCTCATCAACTGCTATTTCATTTTCAGTGCCGTTGATATTGATATAGATTTTTTTCAGTCCTGAACATATCTCCGGATTAAGGTCATAGGCTTTTATACGGAATCTGATATTTTCATAGTTTCCGAACCAATTCTTTTCACCGTCAGTATGCGGTGCCTCCGAATCCAGTGATATTTCAGTTTCAGGAGCTGTATTATCAATAATTACATCATAGTCACTCTGTTCTGTATAGGAATTACCGACATTATCCTCCGCATATATCTTTATCGGAACTTTATAATCGCCGCTGTCTATGTGACGGTCTTCAATACTGAAGCCGTATATGTTTCTGCTGAAATCATCTTTTTCTTTCTCTGCTTCAGGAAGTTCAGAATCCTTTATTATATCCAGTTTGATTTTTTTGTCGTCTTCTGCATTCTGCGGCAAATCTCCATTAACAGAAACAAATACATTCTTTATATTTGAGCCTTCTTCTTCTATCTCAGCACTGATAACATCACCTTTTTTAAGAACAAAAGGAGCGTCAGCCTTGCCTTTATTATTTACAGTTATACTGTCGGCATTGATTTCAGGAGCAGAATCATCTATTTGTATTAGCATACCGTTTTCAACACTTCTGTTTCCGCTGTTGTCAACTGCATAGACATTAAGAACTTCATTGAAAATCTTTTCTTTGCCTTTCAGCTTTACATTTACTTTAAATTCATTTTTAACATAAGAAAGCGAAACTGTATAGTTAAGATTATTTTCATTTCCCAACTTACTTTGATGTTCAGAAATGATATTGCTCAGTTTATAAATGTATTCATTAACATTATCGGCTGTTTCCCTTGCATTATCAGCTATTTCTTTTGCACCGTTATAATTCGTTTCCACTGAATTGTAATCAGATTCAGCATCGGATAAATCTTTTTTTGCTACTATTTCGGCATTGAACAGTTTTTCGTTTTCTTCACCTGCAGCATTGAGTTCTTCACTTATACTTATCCAACGATTTCTTTTTTCTGTTACACTACTTTGAGCGTTTAAATAATCTGTTTTTATTATCTCATAGGCTTCTTCAGCACTTTGAGCGTAAGCTTCAAGTTCTTCCTGTTTTTTTATTTTTTTAACTGACTCAATTAATTCTGAAGCGGCGTTTGGATCACTCAGAAGCTTATCATAATCAATTGACGGCTGGTTATTATCACTCATAAGGGAATCAAGATCAAAATCACTTAATGCATTAATAAAATCTGATTTTTTTATATCATATTCCTTATCCAGATAATGTCCATTTATTGTTTGCTGACTGTTCCAGCCGTTTGCAGGTCTTTCAAACTTATATTCTCCGACAACAACAGAAGCTATCTCGCAGTTATTTTCAGTATTGGCATTGATAAATTTATTATAAACATCAATAGCTCTCTGCTCATTGTAAGGACGTGGGCCGTATCCCTGATATGTGCCGTCATTTTCAAACGGACATTTTTCCTTATCGGATATTTTCATTGAGAAGCTGCTTCCGTCAGTATTATTTTTCCAGTTTTTATCTGTGAAAGTATAATCAACGGTTGGAGGAGTCTGGTCATTGTAAAAGCAGATACTGTTTTCAAGGCTGTTCTTTGTATCACTGTCAAAGAAATTTGAAACCAGAATAAATACTTCATTTGCATTATTGTCATGCTGAAAGACCTTACTCTTTTCTGAAATAGTTGTATGACCTGATAATAAAGTATTGTCTTTTTTAAATATCTCATAAACCAGTTTTTTGTCTGCAACATTTTCAACATCTTTAAAATCCATAAGAACTGTCTTAATGATATCCTTTTTGAGGGTATAACAGTTTGTACTTCTTATGTCAACATCAGATGTAGCAGAATAGATATACTTATTTTCGTCATCAGAATCTATTATCATATAATGAAGCTTGATATTGTTTGGTTTTTCATTATTATCTGAATTATCATAAGCAAGTACTACATATAATGTTTCATCGGTAAAATAACTGTCTGTATCTACATCTGTTGTATTTCCGTTGTATTCATACGCAGCAAGGCGATATTTTTCATCAATAAAATACGGTATTTTAAACAAATATTTATCATTGTCTTTATAAACATCTATGGCTATATCCTTTATTTTAGGAGCATTCTCACTGGAAGCGGTAATGTCTAAACATTCTGCCATAACGCTCTGGTCAATTCCGGTAAAGCTGAACTTAGCACCATTCTTATTCTTAAACTGTTCAACATTCAAAAATTCACTGACATTAAATTTATCGTTATTGACAGGAAATTCATATTCATAAGAATCGCATGAAACAATAAGCGACTTTTTAGATCTTGCTGAAATTGATACCTTACTAATATCCTTCCAACTGAACATTCTATCTGAAACAGCAAAAGCAGTATCATTATAAACTGAATAATAATCAGAAAGACTTAATTCAAAGGTTTTCAGATAAACCGAAACCTTATCATCTTTTGCAAAATCATTCGGAACAGTATTATTTATTGTCATATCAAAAGCCTTGAATTTTTCATCATTTTTGGACAAGCTGATGCTGACAGGGCCTTTTACCGTATATTCAAGAGATTCCTTATTATTAATCGCATAAAGCTCTGTAGATTTAACAGTAAATTTCGAGTTTCTCTCCATTAAGCTGTTATAACCTGTAAAGGTGATATAATCGGTAAGTGATCCCGGACAGTCATCTTTAAATTTGAAATTGCCATTATAATTAAGGTCAACTTTATAAAAAATATTATATACAAGGTTATTGCCTTTTGTTTTATCACCGTTCAGCCTGTATGTTGTATCACCAATTGCAAAATCGGTTACTTTCTTAGTTGAATTAGGCTTTACATAAAAAGTCAGTTTTTTAGTATCTTTATTGTATGAATCCTTATGTGCTTCACTGCTTGCATAATCTTCCGGAGCAAACAACTGGCTCTTGATTTTTTTCAGTATACCCTCTGTTTCATCGCCCATATCATCATAGTTTAATGAAATAGTGTAAGCTTCGGCAATTTCCTGAGTAGTAGTTGTTGATGTGGAAGTGGAAGATGTGGTTGTAGTGGTTGTAGTAGTTGTTGTAGTTGTTGTTTTGGAAGAATCGGCATCTGTTTCTGTCGTAGTCACATTTTCGTCAGAGTAAGTCACGGCAGTTGTGGTAACAACATTTGTTACTTCTGCGGGATTTTTTTCATTACCGTCAGGTTTTTCATTATCAGCGTAAACGTTGAAAGGCACAATATGATTTGCAATGGAAACCGTACCGCAGCAATTTGCTATAAATACCAGTGCCGTAGCAAAAGCTGCCTTTCTTCTGAGATGCTCATTACCATTATTCATTACTTTTTATCTCCCTTCCTTTTGGAACTTGCTTTGAAAACAGCAAATATGGTTGCAGCCACAGCCGCTGCCGCTGCTGCACAGATAATTATAAATTTACTGTCTTTTTTATTGTTTTCCTTTCTTTCAGTTTTAACAGTTGTCTGAACCACAGCGGACGTTGTCTCACTGCTTTCAGTAACTGAAGAAATTGTGGCTTGTGCAGTTGAAGATGAAGTTTCTGTTGACTGTTCAGTAACAGCAGATGTGGTTTTAACAGTTGTTGAAGTTGAAGCTGTTGAAACTGCCGTGACTGAAGCTGTTGTATGAACCGCAGGAGCTGTATTTTGTGTTTCATTATTTTCAGACTCATTCTGCTGTGGTTCAGGATCATTATTCTGTACCGACGGCGGAGGCGGAGGCGGTTCATGATAAGGCTCGGTTATGGTGATAACACCGGATTCAAGTGAAGAAAAGCATTCAATTCCGAACTGTCCCTCTATACGGTTTTCAATGAGGATCGAGGTTTCACTGTCGCCGCAGCTTTCAAGAAGCGTTATGGGATAAGTTCCCGCCCCTGTTCCGTCAGGTATAATAACTCTTAATTCTGCAATTTGTCCGTCATCACGGAATTTTGAATTTCCGTTTGACATAAGTTCGGCACATATAGCTCCTCCCCAGTTCTGGGAGGTCATAACATTTACATCAGCAAGACCGTCATTCACGCATCTGACTGCATTCATATCTTCAAAATACAGTCTGCTGTCAAGCTGAAAGAACAGATTCAGCGAAAGGAGTCCGGGATTATTTTCAATATAAACCGGAACAGTCAGTAATGTATCGCCGTTCAGATCCTCTGTACTGATATCGGTATCTTCGATGTAAACCCGTATATCTGTCGGTGCTTCAATCGCCAAAGCTTCCTGAACTGTACTGCTGTATACAGTTACTGCTGCAAATGCGGCTACAATTCCGCCAAATAATCTTAATTTGCTCATTAATTTCTCCTACCATTTATTTATCTCGCTGAAATCAGCACTTGTTACGATAATGTTTTTGACTATTGCGAAGTCATCACTTATATTTCCCTGCGGCGTACCTCCTCTTTGCTGAC
The DNA here is from genome assembly GCA_045627145.1 of Ruminococcus sp. Taxonomy (GTDB): domain Bacteria; phylum Bacillota; class Clostridia; order Oscillospirales; family Ruminococcaceae; genus Ruminococcus. The sequence goes on from JAZQND010000092.1 coordinate 14,127, forward strand.
CGATAATAACAGTTCCCTCATCGGAAACGGAGTTTTTCCTGCCGAGAACAACGGTCATATCGTCTTCACCGCCGCTGTTCTGAACAGAATTGTTGTTTGCGGGAATTACTGTATTACCGGCATAATTCTGTGAAATAAAAAATTCTCTCGGATCTGTTTTTACTTCATTTTCAGAAGCATCATCTGATTTATTGTAATTTTTTTTTCTGGCTTTTCTTTCATAGGCAATAATTGATATGACCTTGAATTTTAATGCAAGAAAAGCAGCTGCAAGAAACAGCAAAATTCCGATAATCAGCGAAATATATGATAACATCTGCCAATAAGATGAATTCATGCAGCACCTCCGGTATTATTTTGAGCCCTCTATACTCTCGGCAACCTTTTCATAATATGTAAGGATATATTCTTTAAGTTCTGCGGCAGAACCCTGAACAGCTCTGATATCATCGGTTTTTTTACGGATATCATCAATAAATGCTTTCTGTTCATCATAAGAAATATCTGCTATTGAAAATCTCTGCATATTTATATTTTCAAGATTTATAAGAGTTTTATAGGTTTCAAGGATTATTATTTCAGAACCTGCATTCGCTTCAACCACAAGCTCATTCAGTTCGTTCATTTGTGTCCAGATATCGAGCATATATTCGTTTGTAAACTCATAGGGTTCTTTTCTGGTCATCTTTTCAAAGAAATCGCCGATAGTATAATATATTCTGGCTATTTCATATTTATTGCTTTCCTGTGCCTGAAAATAATCCGTCTGTGCATTTTCAAACCACTTTTTTGACTGTATTTTTCCTGATATGCTTGAATCCTGTTCGGCAGCATTTTCTATTTCGCTTCCGTAGTAATAGTAATACCAATAAAGAATGCCGAGTTCGTATGCAACCTCTGCATAATGAGGATTATTTGAAATGGCATTGGTATTTTCGTTGAGCAGTTTAAGTATCTGTTCGTTTTCTTCATTGCTGAAAATCATATCATTTTTATAGAGTTCTATAAGACTGATATAAGCCGGAGCATACGAACCATCTGCGTTGATAACGTCTATAAGGGCTTCCGATTTTTCGTCATACTGACTTGCATTTTCTGCTCTTTCAACAAGTTCGTTAAAGGTTTCACTTTTACCCTTGCTTGCCATTGCTCCCGAAAAAAGTGAAAATAACAGAAAGACTGCTGACAATGCCGCAACGATACCCGTTACCTTGACAGAAGTATGATTTTCGGCTTTATAAAGGTCATCATAAAGTTCTTCACAGTTTCTGTAGCGTTTGTTTCTGTCATCATTGACACATTTCTGAATTATTCTGACTAAGTCGGCATTATATTTTTTATCAAAGACAAATCGCTCATGTGAACTCATGAATTTTCCGTTTACCGAAACAGTCATAGGCTTTTTCCCTGTGAGCATGTGGTAAAACGTTGCACCCATATTAAATATATCGGTTCGTTCATCAAGAGTTTCCTCATTAAGCTGTTCAGGTGCCGCATAAGCCGGAGTAAAGGCAAAAACGCCGTCCTTCAATGCAATCAGCGAACCGAAATCAATAAATTTCAGTTTTCCGAATTTATTGTTAGTCTTTTTATTTGCAATATCATTATCATTTCCGACTACCATAATATTATCGGGCTTCATATCGCTGTGTATCAGATTATGCTTATGGATAAACGACATAAAACGGCATATCTCCTTAGCATAGCTGAGAACAGCTTTTTCATTCAAGCCTGATTCTGTGATAACCTTATCCATTGCTTTGCCGTTTATGAAGTCCTGAACAATATAAACGGCTCTTGGGGTACGAATGATGTCAATAATATTCGGAAAAAATGAATTTTCAACATCTTTTTCATACAGTACCCTGATAAATTCTGCTTCCTGCATTGCATTATTAGCGTCTACACCGTTATCTTTCAGAACTTCCTTTACAGCTCGCTGTGCATTGTTGGCTCTGATGTCGGCAGCTCTGTAAACGACGGATGTTCCGCCCTTTCCTGCAACGCTTAATATTTTGTATCTGTTTTCAAGGATATATCCTTCGTTCAGCAAGATCCTGTCTCCTTTCAGTTCCTGATCTTCACAAGAACAGCGGTTATATTATCTTTTTCACCACAGCTCATCACTTTATTTTTCAGGAATTCAAGATTTCCTGCCATACTGTTTTCGTCGCAGTTTACCGAAGGACATAGTCTTCCCTGAATCTCACTGCGTGAAAGTTTTTTTCTGAATCCGTCGGAACATATCATATAGCATTCATTCAATTTATATTCTGAAATACTGTAGTCATAGGAAGAATCCGTAAGTCCTCCGCCGATACAGTTTGTAAGCTGATTCTGGCGTGAATCGGTTTCAGCCATTTCCTCGGTCAGTTTGCCGTTGCGAACCTCCTGTCCGACAATTGAGTGGTCTGCAGTAAGTATCTCCGTATCAGAATCGGATATTCTGTAGAGTCTTGAATCACCTGCATGGGCTGTGAGCATACGTTCAAGCTGAGGAATTATAAGGACAGCGGTTACAGTTGTCCCCATGCTGGTATTGGTTCTGTCAGCGTAATTATTAATTCTGTCGTTTACATTATGCAGGCACTCATCAAGTGATTCCCTGATTTTTAAAACAGATGCTGAATTTTTCATCATATCGGAAAAATCAGATTTAAACCATTCCGTCAGCCGCCAGCAGACAAATCCGCTTGCATTTTCTCCCTGTGCCATTCCGCCGACACCATCGCAGACAGCGGCAAAAAGGATACTCTGTCCCTTAAAAACGGCTGTTATAATAAAGAGCGAATCCTGATTTACCTTTCTTACAGCACCTTCTGTAGTAACATAGGAAAAAATATACTCCATAAATTATCACCGTCAGTTTTCTTCATAGAAGGTGTACCTGATACCACGATAAAAGAAATTACATCCTGAGAAAATGGTACTTTTTTCACCTTCCGCTATTTTAGTTCCTTCCATTTCAAGCAGCGGACATGAAACGTTTTCAATAAATATACTGTGCCTGTTTCCGGAATTATCCTGACTTATAATGATTCCTGAAAGCTCGCCGGAAGTAAACGGATAGCTGTAAATAAGTATCTTTTCCTTACTTGAGGAATTGACTATATAAGCGATATGGCTTGGTTCACCGTTTTCCTTCTTTTCACCGGAACCTCCCGGAGCTTCCGGAAAACCACGTTCCCTTTTTATTCTTATTGTATCAGGCGAATTCGGCAGATTCGGTGTATCATATCCGCCCGGGAAATTTCTTACCTTCGGAAGTTTTACAGTATCGGGAGAATTAAGCATATTCGGCATTTCCGTATATTCCGGATGACTTACCGCAGGCTGCGGAGCAGCATAATTCTGAGGAGGTACGGCTTTCTTTCCCGCACCAACTATGACCGTGCCGAAATCATCTGACGAACTAAGGAAAAATCTGAGAGGAACATCGTGAATAAAAATTGTATCTCCGTTGCTGAGAAGTTCTCTTGTTATTCTGTTTCCTTTTTCGGGAGGATTATTGAGATATGTTCCGTTTGAAGAATACTTATCCTCAATAAAATATCCGCCGTTATCGTAAACTATGGCAGCATGGATACCCGAAACCGTACTTGAATTTACGAGGGCAAGGTCATTTCCGCCTTTTCTTCCGATAGTAAACGGGAAATGGTCAAGCGGAATATCCCTTCCGCCTGCATCCGTAAGATAGGCACTGTATTCAGGCACTTTTCTGACGCTGACAAGAACAGTATGGTCGCCGCTGTCCGGAAAGCCGCCTGAAACAGGCATATTCACAGGCTCAGGAATACCGCTGTATACAGGCTGGGACTGCGGCTGGGGCTGATACTGCGGCTGGGGCTGCGGCTGCGAACTGATATGTCTGACAGTAACATCATTTTGATTATCAAGCTCCTGATATACCGTATAATTATCATGAAGGAAATTATAGAGATGATTATGTGAAAAACAACTGTTTTTGTCCTTTTTGTTTTTCTGTATACGGAGATGTTCTTCAAGGAAAGCATTGTAATTATTCATGACATTGCTGTTGGAAATACTTACATTGACCTCCTTATTGATTTTATAAAGAAGCTTCACAATATTTGAGCTTTCGTATGTATTTTCAACAAGGGGCAGATATGCAACAAACAATGCTCTGTGTTCAACATCGTAATAAATATTCTTTGCACCCGAAAGAATGAGATTATTTACATTAAGGTTATATTCACTGCAATATTCAAGTATTTTCTGAAATTGACCAAGCAATTCAAAATACTTTTCCTGAGACATACTTTGTTTGATATATTCTGAAAGGGCGATCATATTGCTCACATTATATTTCAGAACATTTCTTGTTGCAGTTTTTTCCCATCTCACCTTCAGAAAGCCTTTATCTGTATTATTGTTGAGAAACTGAAGGTGATTCTCGTATACCTGGTCTTTCTTTTTAAGGTTTACCTGAAGAAAAGTATCGCAATTCTGATAAAGTATTTTAGTTTTAACACTGCTCAACATAATTTTACCACCCATACTAAATAATTCTTTTAGGGCATCTCTAAAAACCCGTTTTGATTAAGAAAAAACAGATAGATACAGTAGGTGCAAGGAAAGCCCTTGAAGGCGTGCTTTCGCACTCCGAGAGGGATTGATGCAGCAGATGCTGTGCATAGCT
>JAZQND010000093.1:0-3857 GCA_045627145.1 Ruminococcus sp.
TGTGCATAGATGCTTTTTCTCAGAAGGGGTTTTTAGAGTTGCCCATGATATAGTTTTGAATAGGCGGTACTGTTACAGGGGGATACAGTACCGCCTTTTTATTGCTCAAAACGGGTTTTTAGAGATGCCCTTGAAAAAAATATAACAGTGTGATATAATAAGGGCAATATGAAAAGAGGTGAGAGTGTGGACAAACAGTTTTTGAAAAATTTTGCTGTTTATGCTCATGATATGCTTATAAAAAGCTATTTTAAGTATGATCCTGAAAGCACGCCGTCGAAGGCGGAAGAATATGCCTTTTGCTGGTTCAGCAGGATAATAGCCGTAAGATATATGGAGGCAAACGGCTTTTCTGACCACATTTCTGCTTTTGACATAAATATGATATTCGCTGATAACACTGAATGGTGCGAAGAATTTATCAGAATTTGCGGAGAGCTTTATAAAAAAGCTCCTGATTTCTTTCGTGAGAATGAAATGCTTTGTTCAGTTTTGCCCGAAGGCATGACAGGCGGAAACGGTCTTGTGAAAATAATGCTTGATGTTCTGCCCGATACATACTGGCAGAGAAATGTCCAGATAATCGGCTGGCTCTACCAGTTTTTCAACAGCGGAAACAAACATCAGGTATACAGCAAACTGAAAAACAATGTGAAGATATCATCGGAAAATATCCCTGCCGCAACCCAGATATTTACTCCGGACTGGATAGTTCGCTTCATGGTTCAGAATACTCTCGGAAAGCTCTGGAATGAATGCGGCGGAAATCTAAGCTTTGAATATATGGCTGATAATGCCGTATCTGCTGTAAGGAACAGTCGAAGCCCCGAAACCCTGACATTTATTGATCCGTGTATGGGCTGCGGAAATATTCTGGTTTACGCTTTTGACGCTTTCATGAAGATATATCGTTCATGCGGATATGATGATACAGCCGCCGCATTATGCATTCTTGAAAAAAATATTTTCGGACTTGATATTGATGAACGTTCATACAGTCTTGCGGGCTTTTCACTTTTGATGAAAGCCGCAGAATACAGCCTTGAAATTTTCGGAAAAGAATTGAAGATGAACCTTGCGGAATACAGGTCTGTTGCCGAAAAATGCCGTTTTTCGCCTGAAAAATACAGCAGCAGGCTTTTGAACTGCGATATTTTCGGTTCACTTCTGTATGGAGAAGATATAGTGCTTCCGGAGACTGAAAAGCTGAAGGATATTCTTTCTGGAACCTATGATGTGGTGGTGACGAATCCGCCGTATATGTCATGCGGAAATATGAACAGCGTTCTGCTTTCTTTTATTAAAGAAAACTATTATGATTATCGTTCCGACCTTTTTTCCGCATTTCTTAAAAGGTGTTCTGATTTTACCAAAAACGACGGATATTCGGGATTTCTGACACCTTATGTCTGGATGTTCATACAAAGCTGTGAAAAGCTCCGCAGATATGTATTTTCGGTTTATACCATAAGAACACTGGTTCAGTTTGAATATTCGTCTTTCAGGGATGCCACGATACCTTTATGTATGTTTACCATGAAAAAAGACGGTCTTTCCGGATGCGGATGCTATATCAGACTTTCGGATTTCAAGGGCGATATGGACGTTCAGCGTTTAAAGACTCTTGAGGCTGTTGCAGATAAGAAATGCGGATATGTCTATACAGCGTCACCGGAAATATTTTTGAAGCTTCCGAATGCCCCTGTTGCATACTGGATAAGCAGACGGACGGCGGAAATATATGAAAATGCACCTGTGTTAAGCGTATTTGCTGCTCCGAGAAAGGGGAACTCCACCTCGGATAACGAAAGATTTCTCCGAAGATGGTATGAGGTAGATTATAATAAGATAAATATAGGCTGCCGAAAGCTGAAGCGTGAGGAAACACTTGAAAAATACTGGTTTCCTTATAATAAGGGCGGAGGATTCAGAAAATGGTACGGGTTCAATTCATTTGTGGTGAACTGGTATGATGATGCGGCTGAAATAAGAAAGATACCGACCTCCGTTATTGCAAATTACAAATATTTTATGAAATGCGGGCTTACATGGTCTACGCTTACAAGCGGAAAATTCAGCATAAGATGGTTTGATGAAGGCTGGATTTTTGATAACGGCGGCTGCTGTATATTTGAACTTGACGAAAAGAGAGAGTATATCTGCGGATTGCTTAATTCCAAGGTCTTCAGCAGTCTTTTTAGTGAGCTTAATCCTACTTTGAATTTTCAGTCAGGAGATGTGGCAAATTTTCCCGTTGTCTATAAGCCTGAAAGCAGAATAGACGAGCTTGTTCGTGAATGTGTGAAAATATCTTCGGAAGAATATGATTCATTTGAAACAAGCCGTGGTTTTTTAAGACACCCTCTCCTGCCTTGACAAATTATGACAAAAATGGTAAAATATAATCAACACCGCACAATTATTGTGCGGTGTTGTCTAAAATGGTACTCTTTAATAAGGGGGCTGAGTAATGCCTGAAAAGAACAAGAAAGATAAAAGTATTAATGTACTATTTTTTGCAGTTATTGCAATGTTTGTTTTAGATTTTTTTGTTGCCGGTTATTTTATTATAAATGCTGTAGGAAATTCGGAAAGTCATGCCTCTGATTCCCAAAAGTCTGCTGTAAATTCCCAAATTGTTTCAGGAACTGCTGCAAGGGATTTTATCGCCGCAACAACAACAACTGTCCCTGTTGAAGAAGCAGACAGTATAGTGGAAAATATGACGCTCCATGAAAAGGTTTGTCAGATGTTTATTGTTCGTCCTGAAAAGCTTACAAATAATGCCGATACAACAACTGCTTCAGAGGCAACAAAAGAAAGTCTTGAGGCTTATCCTGTCGGTGGACTTGTCTATTTCGGACGTAATCTTGAATCGCAGACACAGATAAGGAACGTTATTACACAGGTAAAGGGCTATGCCTCTGATGTAGGCTGTTTACCGCTGTTTTTCAGTGTTGATGAGGAGGGCGGACGTGTTTCGAGATGTGCGGATACTGTCGGAACAACTTCTTTTGATTCAATGTTTTCTTATAGGAGCATGGGCAGACAGACCGCCTATGCCAATGCAAGAACCATTGCAGGCGATATTGCTTCTCTCGGATTCAATCTTGATTTCGCTCCTGTTGCGGATACATGGACAAATCCAAATAATCAGGTAATAGGTGAACGTGCTTACAGTGATAATTACATTGAAACTGCCGAGCTTATCTCTTATGCTGTCAAAGGATTCAGGGACGGCGGAGTTTTTTGTTCATTGAAGCATTTCCCCGGACACGGAGATACGGCTGATGATTCACATAACGGCTCCGTTTATTCCTACAGAACTGCCGATAATCTCCGGATTAACGAATATATCGCCTTTTCTGAAGGAATTGCCGCAGGTGCGGATATGGTAATGGTGGGACATATAACTGTTCCTGACCTTGATTCTGTTCCGGCATCACTTTCACGAAATATCATAATGAACGAATTAAGGGGACTTCTCGGATTTGACGGCGTTGTTATAACAGATTCGCTTGAAATGAGGGCAGTATCCGAAGTATACGGAAATGCAGAGCTTGCTGTAATGGCTGTAGAGGCAGGAAATGACATCCTTCTTACTCCTGAAAGCCTTGAAGAAGCAGTTGCCGGAATTGAAAATGCGGTTTCGGAAGGCAGGATTTCAGAAGAAAGAATAAATGAAAGCGTAAAGCGTATAGTTGAGCTGAAAAGCAAAAAAATGGAAATGAAAAAATAACCTGTTTTCAGTATTATAGAGATGGTCTTAAAATAATTTTAGTTTAGGGCACCTCTAAAAACCCCTTCTGAGAAAAAGCAGCTATACACAGCATCTGCTGCGTCAAGCCCTCTCGTAG
>JAZQND010000094.1:0-13761 GCA_045627145.1 Ruminococcus sp.
CCTGTTCGCTGTTCTCACCTTTTTCATCGGTCTTTTTTCCACAGGATGTCATAGATATTGCCATTGTCATTGTCAGTAAAGATACTAATAGCTTTTTCATAAATCATATTCCTCCTAATTTAAGGCAAACTGAAACACAACTGTTTCTCAAAAAAAGCACTTCCAAAAGGAAGTGCTTTTAAAAATCAATTATTCAGCGTCCTCATCAGCAGCTTCTTCAGCTTCATCATTCTGAAGTAAAGCTCTCATTGAAATGCTGATTCTCTTTGATTCGAGGTCAATATCAATGATCTTGACATCAACTTCATCACCAACTTTAAGAACGTCCTTTACATTTTCAACCTTCTGGTCAGCGATCTGTGAGATATGGATAAGACCGTCAACGCCGTCGATGATCTGAGCGAAAGCACCAAAGCTTGTAATGGAAACGATAGTAGCCTTTACAACATCACCTACGTTGTACTGTGACTTAAAGATCTCCCAAGGATTATCCTCAGTTTTCTTGTAACCGAGAGAAATTCTGTTTGCTTCCTTATCAAGTTCCTTGATGTAAACTTCGAGAGTATCGCCAACGCTTACAACCTCATTGGGATTCTTGATTCTCTTCCATGAAAGTTCGGAAATGTGAACCATACCGTCGATACCGCCGAGGTCAACGAAAGCACCGAAGCTTGTAAGAGACTTAACCTTACCTGTGTAAACAGAACCAACTTCTGCTGTTTCCCAGAACTTAGCCTGAGCTTCAGCCTTCTTAGCGTTCTGAACAGCCTTGATAGAGCCGACTGCTCTCTTTCTGCCTTCAGTAACTTCAATTATCTGGAATTCAACCTTCTTCTTGAGAAGCTGTTCAAGCTCTGCACCCTTTGCAAGACCTGTAAGTGATGCAGGGATAAATACTCTTACGCCGAAAACTGTGAGTGTGATACCCTTATTTACAACGTGCTGAACAACGCCTTCAAGGATAGTTCCTTCTTCCTGAGCCTTAACGATCTTTTCGTAACCTGCCTGTTCATCAACCTTCTTCTTTGAAAGAGCAACAGTACCCTCAGCGTCATTGACCTTAATAACAACAAGGTCGATTTCATCGCCGATGGAAACGATGTCGCAAGGCTTCTTTGAAGGATCATCTGTAAGGTCGTCAATATTAACATAGCCTGTGTGCTTTGTGCCGAGGTCTACGATAGCTTCTGTATTGTTAACAGCAACAACTGTGCCTTTTACTTTCTCCCCTGTATGTATTTTTTTGAATGACTCGTCCAGTGCCTGTTCAAAGTTAAACTCCTCATCCTGATTTGCTGCAATGATTTCATTCTCTGCCATTTTGGTTTGTACCTCCTTGATTATATAAGCGGGAGTTGAAGCTCCTGCCGTAATGCCGATATTCTCAGCATTGGGAAGCATTAATGTCCTAAGTTCGTCCGAATTTTCGATATGGTACGTCTTACAGAATCTGCTGCACACCTCAAAAAGCTTGACAGTATTGGAGCTGTGTCTGCCTCCGACAACGAGCATAATATCAGAACTTTTAGCAAGTTCAGCCGCATCAGACTGTCTTGCATCGGTAGCGTTGCAGATGGTATCGAAAATAACAATATTCGGATCGTCCTTTGGGATCACGTTTAAACACTCATCCCATACTACTATATTATACGTTGTTTGTGCCACAATTGCAAGCTTTTTTCCAAAATTTTTATATTTTTTTTCAAAAAAGTCTTTTAGCTCAAAGTTGTCCTTAAAAACGAGAAAATTTTTGTCACAATGACCAACGATACCTTGTACTTCCGGATGGTTCTTATCCCCAGCAATCAGGATAAAAAAGCCTTCTGCCGTTTTTTCTGCGACAATTTTATGTATTCTCGACACAAACGGACAGGTTGCGTCAAGCATTCTGTTGCCTTTTGCCGCTATTTTTTCGTAAACCTCCCTGCCGACTCCGTGAGAACGAATTACCACGGTTTCGTCTTTTTCAAGTTCATCAACCGATTCAATTATCCTTGCACCTTTTGCCTTCATGTCGTTTACAACGTCCTGATTATGTATTATCGGGCCAAGAGTGGCAACACGGGTATTATTCTCAAGCTCACTGTAGACCATTTTCACAGCTCTGTCCACACCAAAGCAAAATCCGGCAGACTTTGCAACAGTAACCTTACTCATCGGATTTTTCCTCCGTCATTTCAATTTTCGGCTGTTCTTCACCTTCAACAGCCTTCTGCGGTTCACCCTCAACGATAAGTCTGATATCGTCCATAAAGCGGTTTTTCAGCTTGACAAGCTGACGTGGATTCGGATTATCGCAGATATCAACATATTCCGCAGGATCTATCGGCTTACCGTAAACAACAGTTACCTTTGTACGGAATTTCAGCTTTTCGCCGTAGACTATGCCGCACGGGATAACAAGTTTGCCTGAACGTCCCGCAATAAGAGCCGCACCTGTATGTCCCCTATGAACTTTGCCGTCCTTTGAACGTGTTCCTTCTGGAAAAATAATAAAGCTTCTGTTATTTTCAAGACGTTCAACAGCCGTGTCAATTGCCGAAGTATCGCCTTTTCCCCTTGCAACGGGGTAAGCCCCCAGTGAACTTATCAGCCATGCAAAGAACTTATTCTTAAAAAGTTCCTCCTTAGCCATAAATGTAAACTTTCCTTTTGCACCTGCACCAAGAAGCGGCGGATCTGCATTGCTTCGGTGATTGCAGGCATAAATTACTGTTGTATCGTCAGGAATATTTTCCCTGCCCTCATAGTGAAGGCTGAATGCAATACTGAAAAATATCCTTACCAGAAACTTGATAACATGGTACATCAGCAGTTTCCTCCGCCTGTTTTTTCTGTTATTATCCTTACAATTGCTTCTGCTGATTCTTCAAGATTGAGGTTTGTTGTATCAAGCAGAACAGCATCATCAGCCTGTTTCAGAGGTGCGGTTTCACGATGCATATCCTGATAGTCACGCTTGATTATATCGTCAAGTATCTCCTGATATGTCGGACAGTTTGGCTTTTCTGCCAATTCTTTAAAGCGGCGGTTTGCTCTTTCCTCGGCTGAAGCAGTCAGGAAAATTTTTACATCAGCATTCGGAAGCACAACTGTTCCGATATCTCTGCCGTCCATTATAACGTTATTTTCAGCCGCAATTTTCTGCTGTGTACCAAAAAGATAGCTGCGGACAGACGGTATTGCAGAGGTTCTTGAAGCCGCCATTGATATCTCAGGAGTTCTGATAAGTTCCGAAACATCACGTTCACCGAGAAATACTCTCTGTGTACCGTCTATGAATTTCAGGGAAACATCGGCTTTTTCAAGAGATTTCTCTATCTGGTCATCAAGAATATTGTTCTCTGTGATGTAAAGTGCGATGGTTCTGTACAAAGCTCCTGTATCTACATAAATGTAACCAAGCTTTGCTGAAACCATCTTTGCTATTGAACTTTTTCCTGCACCTGCAGGGCCGTCTATTGCGATATTTATTGTATTCATTTTACAAACTCCTTTATTTATAATAAGTAGGCACTGTGCTGCATATTCACAGCAGCGGTATAAGCTGTAGCAAAAGCTATCTGGAGGTTAAATCCGCCTGTATAAGCATCAACATCAATAACCTCACCTGCAAAGTAAAGACCGTTTACAAGTTTGGATTCCATGGTTTTCGGATCTATCTCCTTAACCGATATGCCGCCGCTTGTAACAATTGCCTCGTCAATCGGTCTGAAGCCTGAAATTCTCACGGGAAATGCCTTGATAAGCTGTCCGAATTTCAGACGCTGTTCCCTTGTAATACCATTTACCTTCTGTTCCGCAGGTATGCCGGAAAGCCTTACTGCAACAGGAAGAAGCTTTGCCGGAAGAAGCTTTCTTATACCGTTTGAAAAGTCACGGTTCAGATTTTCCGCAAAATCACGCTGTATCCTCAAGTCAAGCTGTTCTGCGGAGAGTGCCGGTTTAAGGTCAATGACAAGCCTGTATCTGTCCGCCTGCATATTCCTGATATGCGAACTTGCCGACAGAACCAGCGGGCCTGAAACACCAAAATGTGTAAAAAGCATTTCACCAAGTTCACTGTATATCGGCTTTTCACCGTCAAGAAGCGTAAGTGTGACATTTCTAAGGGAAAGCCCCATAAGCTCACTGCAATATTTATCGGGAGAAACCAGCGGAACAAGACTTGGTTTCAGTTCGGTCACAGTATGTCCCAAAGCCTCCGCAAGGGAATAACCATCGCCTGTTGAACCTGTGTTGGGATAGGATTTTCCGCCGCACGCTATAAGAACCGCAAACGAAGCGTAATCTGTCCCACCTGCACGGACACCCGTTACTGAACCATTTTCGGTCAGAATTTTTGTTACACGCTTTTTCTCAACTTTAACTCCAAGCTTTTTCATCTCATTGGCAAGTGCATCAGCAATGTCATTTGCGTTGTCGCTTATCGGGAAAACCCTGTTGCCACGCTCTGTTTTTAGCGGCACACCGAGTTCCTCAAAGAAATCTATGGTATCCTGCGAATTGAAATTTGCAAATGAACTATAGAGAAATCTCCTGTTTACAGGAATGTTTTTCATAAGCTCCTCAACATCGCAGTTATTGGTAACATTGCATCTTCCCTTGCCTGTTATACGAAGTTTTCTGCCGAGATGGTCATTTTTTTCAAAAAGGAGAACGCTTTTTCCGTATCTTGCCGCCTGAACAGCCGCAAGACAGCCTGCCGCACCGCCTCCAACAATTATAACATCAGTCATTTCCAAGCAGTCTGCGGAGTTTTGAAGCCGCATTCCTCCGTCTTTCTTCGGTGGCAGACTCATCAATCGTCCACACACCGTCTGTAAACTCAAGAACATCGCCTTCTGCGGCATTTTCTGGAAGCTTTGCTCTTGCAACGTTTATCATTCCGCCGTCTGTTTCGATAACGGCATAATCTTCTTCAAATCGGTCTATAATATTCATTTGCCCTGCCTTTCGGTTGTAACAGAAACAGTTTTGCCGTCAGAATAAACGACTATAGTTCCGTTTAGGTCTGTACGATAGATTTCATCTGTATATTTTTTTAGTGAAGTCAGAGTTTTCTTTGCGGGGTGACCATAAGAATTGCCTGCACCACACGAAATAACCGCAATATCAGGCTGTATGGCTTCAAGGAACTTCTTGCTTCCCGAACTGGTACTGCCATGGTGACCTGCCTTATAAACATCAACTTTTTTCAGCACTCCATTTTCAAGTATTTCCTTTTCGGAAACTGTTTCAGCATCACCGGTAAGAATGAAGCGATTTTCGCCGTAAGTTATGAGAAGTCCGACAGAATAGTTGTTGACATCATCATAGCTTTGGCTGTTCGGTGAAATTATCTCCGCATCTGCACCGCCAAACTTTATATTTCTTCCAACCTTTGCCTCTGAAATCTTAGTTTTCTTTTTATCGCAGGCATCGAGGAATTTCTCGAAAAACCTTGTTGTCGGAACGTCCTTATCGGGAAGATGAGGAATAATTACCTCACCAATATCATAATTTTCAATAATGGAATGCATTCCTCCCATGTGGTCTGAGTGAGGATGAGTTGCAACAACATAGTCAAGCTTTTGGACATTATTTTTTTCAAGATATGCTATAACGTCAGCCGCTTTTGAATCCTCACCGCAGTCAATAAGTACATTTGTACCTCCGCAGGTAATAAGTTCGCAGTCGCCTTGTCCGACATCTACGAAATTAAGGTAAAAGCCGCCGTCATCTATATTATCATGATTAAATTTGTAAAAAGATGAACAGATAATAATCAGAATAAATATAAATATGCTCCAGGATGAACTCGTCTGATTCTTATTTTTTGATTTTTTCTTTTTACTCATTTCCTTTTACCTCTTACGGATTTTCCCTTTGGCTTCCGTGTATCGCCGACGTTCCGCTTTGACCTGATTACTGCGGAATTTCGGCTGTTTGCATTATCATCTGCAACGAGGCATTTCGGAGATGTACCGATAAGATCACGCCTTCCCGCCTTTTTAAGAGCCTCAAGGACGATCTCCTTGTTCTGCGGACGGAAATACTGGAGCAAAGCTCTCTGCATAGCCTTTTCCTTCGGTGTTTTCGGAACATACACCTTTTCCATAGTATAAGGATCAAGCTCCGTGTAAAACATACAGGTGGAAATTGTTCCGGGTGTGGGATAAAAGTCCTGAACCTGTTCAGGACGTATCTTGTTCTCCTTCAGGAAAACCGCAAGTTCAATTGCCTCGCTAAGGGTGCTTCCGGGGTGTGACGACATCAGATAAGGCACAAGATACTGCTCCTTGCCTATTCCCTTTGTTATCTCATAGAAACGCTTCTGGAATCTCTTATAAGCTTCAATATGCGGCTTTCCCATTTTGTCAAGCACTACAGCCGAACAGTGTTCCGGAGCAACTTTAAGCTGTCCGCTTACATGATACTTTATCAGTTCACGCATAAATTCGTCGTCCTTATCCTCGATAAGGTAATCATAACGTATGCCTGAACGGATGAAAACACGCTTCACGCCCTTGACTTTACGCAGTTTTCTGAGCATTTCGAGATATTCGGTATGGTCAACTTTCAGTGCAGGACACGGAGTCGGGGCAAGACATTTTTTACCCATGCAAAGTCCCTGACTTAACTGTTTATCACACGAAGTTCTGCGGAAATTGGCAGTCGGGCCGCCAACATCATGTATGTATCCCTTGAAATCGGACATCTGAGTAATTCTTTCTGCCTCTGCCAGTACAGATTCCTCACTTCGGCAGGTTACACGCCGTCCCTGATGGAGAGCAATTGAACAGAAATTACAGTATCCGAAACACCCACGGTTATGGGTTATTGAAAAGCGTACCTCCTCAATTCCCGGAACACCGCCAAGTGCCTCATAAGAAGGGTGGTAAGCCCTTGTGTACGGAAGCGAGTATATATGGTCAAGCTCCTCCGTGGCCAGGCTGTACGCAGGCGGATTCTGAACCAGCATCATCTTTCCGTGTCGCTGGATAATGATTTTTCCGTAGACCTCATCCTGCCAGTCGTACTGTATCTTAGTAGCTTTTGCATACTCTGTTTTATTGTCACGAACCTGTTCAAATGACGGACACTGTGCCGCACCGATAGGCGTATTAACAGGCTCTGTCATATAGCAAGTGCCTCTGATATCGTGAATCTCACTTATCTTTTCCCCTGCGGCAAGACGTGTACAGAGTTCCTGTATCTGATGTTCACCCATACCGTACATCAGCAGATCCGCACCGCTGTCGGCAAGAACCGACGGACGAACAGCGTCGTCCCAGTAGTCATAGTGGGCAAAACGACGCAAAGAAGCCTCAAGTCCGCCTATAGCAACAGGAACATCACCAAAATACTCACGGATTTTCTGACAATACACTATAACGGCTCTGTCAGGACGCTTTCCGGCAACACCGCCTGCGGTATAAGCGTCATCTGAACGCTTTCTCTTTGCGGCTGTATAATGGGCTACCATTGAGTCAATATTTCCCGAAGTAACGAGAAATGCGTATTTCGGAGCACCGAAACGCCTGAAATCCTTATCGGAATGCCAGTCGGGCTGTGAAATAATTCCAACCGTAAATCCCAGTGATTCAATAAGTCTGGTTACGATAGCTGCACCGAAACTCGGATGGTCAACATAGGCATCGCCTGTTATATAAATAAAGTCAAACTGCGTTATTCCCAGTTCATCCATTTCCTTTACTGTAGTCGGAAGAAATCCCTCATACATTCGTATCACCTCTGCAATCAGTCTGTTTCCATTCTCATTCGTCTTTCATCGTACTGCATTTTCGACATCAGTACACGTCTTGGCTTTGCACCCTCACTTGGTGCGATAACGCCACGTTCTTCAAGTTCGTCCATAATTCTTGCAGCTCTTGCGTAGCCAAGCTTCAGTTTACGCTGGAGCATTGATGTTGAAAGCTGACCTGCATCAACCGCAACCTTAATTGCACGTTCAACGAAGTCCTCGTCACTTCCCTCAACAATTCCCGAATCATAGCTGTCGCTGTGGTCATTCTTTGAAACAGGAACAAAGGCTTCAACTGCTTCTACTATTGCACTGTCGTAAACCACGTCATCTACCTGACACTTGATATATTCAAGGGTTGCATTGATATCCTTATTTGAAGCAAAACAGCCCTGAACTCTTACAGGATCGCTTGCACCTATCGGCATATAGAGCATATCGCCGTTTCCGAGGAGTTTTTCTGCACCTGCGGAATCTATAATTGTGCGTGAATCCACCTGTGACTTAACCGAAAGAGCGATTCGGCTTGGAATATTGGCTTTAATAATACCTGTGATAACATCAGTGGTTGGACGCTGTGTTGCAACTACAAGATGCATACCTGCGGCACGTCCCATCTGTGCAAGACGCTGTATTGAATCCTCAACTTCATTCTTAGCAACCAGCATCATATCGGCAAGCTCGTCGATAAATACAACTATCTGCGGCATTTTGTCGATATCGCCGTCCATCTGTGCAAGCTCATTATAGGATTTAAGGTCATTTGCTCCGACCTCCGCAAAAATATTGTAACGTCTCATCATTTCGTTTACAGCCCAGCCCAAAGCACCTGCGGCTTTCTTAACGTCTGTTACAATAGGGATAAGGAGGTGAGGGATACCCTCAAACACCTTAAATTCAACAATTTTCGGATCAATAAGAATAAGCTTTACTTCTTCAGGAGTTGCGTTGAAAAGAATGCTCATAATTATTGAACGTGTGCAGACTGATTTACCCGAACCTGTTGTACCCGCAATTATTACATGAGGCATTTTTGCGATATCACCAAGAATAACGTTGCCTGTGATATCCTTTCCGACTGCAAAGGTAAGCTTGCTGTTTGACGAAGCAAAATCGGATGCGGACAGAATTTCCCTGAGAGAAACGGTATCCTTACTGCTGTTAGGTATCTCGATTCCGACAACTGCTTTTCCGGGTACAGGTGCAATTCTTACGCCCTGTGCGGCAAGGCTGAGGGCAATATCGTCGGCAAGACCTGTGATTTTCTTTACCTTTACTCCGACTCCGGGCTGTGCTTCGTATCTTGTTATTGCAGGACCACGGAATGCGTCTTTTATCTTGACATCAACACCGAAGCTTTTCATTGTATTTACGATTATTTCAGCCTTTTCGTGCATTTCCTTCACTACCTCGGATTTATTAACCCTTATCTCCGAATTTGAAAGTAAATCAAGAGGCGGAAGAATGTAAACAGGCTTTACGGATTCTGACATTGTGAGGAGTTCGTTTTCAACTGAGGGCAGTTCAATAGGTGCAGTATCTTCGGCATAAGAAACCGTTTCCCTTACATTTTCCCTGACAGGTTCTCTGTATGGATTAGCCGTATCACGCCTGTTTTCAGGAAAAATCTCAAAATCGTCATCAGCATTTGTAATCGAACTGTCTTCAGGCAGAGTTATGTCAAGTGTAAAATCATCTTCATCAAGAAGCTGTTTCGGAGCTTTTTTCAGATTTATCCGTTTTCTTCGTGTACTGCGGCTGTTGAGCATCTGAACAGCCTCTGCATCCTCCGGTTCAAGAAGCGGTTCTCTGTTAACATCGTCGTCATAATCATCGTCCTCAACGAACTCGTCATGAAATTCTCCGCCCATTATCATATTCTGCATACCGTTTCCGAACTCTTTGATGCGAAGTCCGCATTTTTTCAGAACACCGTAAAGGTCTGATAGACCATTGCCCGTCAGACACATGACAAGAACAAAAATAGCAAGTCCCGTAACAATCCTTGCACCCAGACTGCCCAGAAGTTTGAGCATTATCCAGGCAAGTCCCGAACCTACTGCACCGCCGCCCTTGAGGTGCTTTCCGTCCTCAAAAGCAAGCTTCATAGACTCGGCGTATTTGCTTGTTACCTCATAGCTTGGAGTAAATACCTGAATAACGGTTGCGAAAAAAATGGTGAGCGTACAGCCGAAGGAGGTTCTTCTTTTGATTATTTTTTCGTCCTTGTTTCTGCCGACCTGAACAGAAACGTAAAAAAGCATTATCGGAACAGCTATAACTGCCAGTCCGAAAAGTCCGAGAAGAAGATTATGTAATTTTCGCCAGCCTGACGAACCGCTTACAAACGTGAGAAGCGTTGAAAGAATACCTGCCGCAAAAAGTATGACCGACCAGCTTTGATTTTTTGAATCAGGCGGTGCGGCATTAGGCGTATTTTCCGCAGGAGTATTGTTTTTTCTTGCCATTTTTATCCTCCGTTTAATGACACACCGCACAGAATATATATTGACTTTGTGCGGTGCAGCCTTAATTATCTGTATCTCTTTTCAGATGTTTCAATCATTTCATAAAGGCATTCAAGAGCATCACTAAGATTTCCGAGTTCGTCAATAAGACCAAGCTCCACAGCCTTTTCTCCGTCCACGACACTTCCGACATCAAGGACAAGTTCTTCTGTATTCATAAGCAGTTTACGGAAATTTTCTTCAGAGATTCTGCTGTTTGAAAGTACAAAATTCACTATTCTGTCCTGCATTCTGTCGAAATACGAAAGCGTCTGCGGAACGCCGAGAACTGTCCCGTTCATACGGACGGGATGAATGGTCATTGATGCACTCGGCACGATAAACGAATGCTTTGCACTTACGGCAAGCGGAACTCCGATAGAATGTCCGCCTCCAACCACCAGCGAAACCGTAGGAGTTTTCATTCCTGAAATCAGCTCGGCAATTGCAAGTCCTGCCTCCACATCTCCGCCGACCGTATTCAGAATTATCAGCAGTCCTTCAACGCTTCTGTCCTGTTCAACGGCAACAAGTGCTGGGATAATATGTTCATATTTGGTAGTCTTATTTTGTTCGGCAAGC
The DNA here is from genome assembly GCA_045627145.1 of Ruminococcus sp. Taxonomy (GTDB): domain Bacteria; phylum Bacillota; class Clostridia; order Oscillospirales; family Ruminococcaceae; genus Ruminococcus. The sequence continues at coordinate 10,837 of JAZQND010000094.1, forward strand.
ACATAATGCCCTTCTATCTGCCCTATCACCGACAGACAATGAATAAGATGCTTTGAATTCTGCGAAACACTCTCGCCGTTCTTTTCAGCCAGCAGAGCCTCCTCAATTTCTTTTTCCTGTATATCTGAATCGCACATTTCTGCTCCCCCTTTGCAATGCTGTTATTATTGCCTGTTTTCATAGGGATATTCACAATCATGCAGAAAAAACGTTTATCTCTGAAATGCCATACATTATTTATTATACACAATCGCATAAGAATTGTCAAGGCAAAAAAACAACGGAACTGCATGAAATCGGGCAGTTCCGCTGATTATCAGAATATATCAATATAGCTTATAAGTTCTGAACTTATATAGGTGGAATAGGAAACGAACCATTTTCCGTTTTTTTCAAGGAGTGAACAGTCATTTCCGACAAATCTGTGTTCATCAACGCCGTCTGTGTAATATACAAAACCGCATTCAACCGCACTTGTAAAGCCTGTTCCAAGTGAAAGGTTAAATTCAGAAAGTTCCTCTGCGGAAAGAGGCTTCAAATCAGATTCTTTCAGCGTATAGTTCCACTGCTGTGAAGAACCTTCAGAATATCTGTTCATAAAATCGTGGATATTGTCAATTGAAGCCTGAACAGCCTTTATGACCTCGGTTTTTCTGAAAGCCTTCGCAGATTTTTCTCCTCCAAGCATTCCGCTGTTGTCAACAAAACGATGAAAGCCTTCTATTTCCTCCTGTGAAAACAGTTCATAGATACCGTCGCTGCTGCCCGAAAGATAGGCATTATAATAAGCCTGTGCAGCTTCATACGCCGAAGCACATCCGTTTGTTTCAATAACAGCTTCTGCTGCTGCGACTGTTTCAGTGACAGTTGTTTCAGTTATGACTGTGGTCAATTCAGTGGTTGTCTGAGCAGTTGTTGAAGCTGCTGAAGTTTTTGATGTTGCCCTGACTGTAGTTGCTGTAAATGATGTGGTAACAGCGGACGTTCCCGAAACAGTTGTTACAACGGCTGTTTCAGAGGTATCCGGCTTTGCTCTTTCTGATTTTTTCCCGCCGCAGGCAGTCAGCACAGCAGCAGTCAGACAGAACGCCGTCAGACATATATATTTGTTACTCATTTTGTTTTCTCCGATAAATAGACATTTATTGTTGTGGCTGTTTTTTCAGCGGTATTCTCACATATACTTTTTTATCGTCTTTATGATGAATATAGCCGCCGTTATTCAGCATTATACTTATTGACGGCAGATTGTCAATATCAGCTCTGAGATATATTTCATCTTCCGGTATTATTTTTTGGGCTTTGCGGATGGCAAGTTGAAGACCTTTTGTGCCGAAGCCTTTTCCACGGTACTGCGGAGAAATGTAATAGCCGATATGTCCCGAACCGTTAACCAGCGATTCGCAAAGATGGTGACGTATCCTGAACCAGCCGATAATATGTCCTTCTTCCCAGAGAAAATACATGGATTCCGGAACATAGCCTTCAGGAAGTCCGCTACTATTTGAATAATTTATCATAACGGCAATTGCTTTTTCACGAAATTCCTCACGGCTGACATCAGCCCATTCGTTAACAAAGCTTTTCTCCTCGGCAGGAACACTGCTCACAAAGCGGTATTCCTCAACAATATCCTCAAAATTTACTTTTTTTAAAGAAAGCATGATTATTTCAGATTGATATACTGTGTGATATCATCTTTCATACGGAGGACCTCACGGCGTGCAGCCTTAGCAAAGTCACGCTCATCACAGCCCTCTTTCTTATATGCACACATTACTGCCCTTGATGAATTTACAATTGCACCAAGACCATTTTCGTCAAATCCGCCTTTAAGACCTTCTGCACCGCCGCCCTGTACACCGTATCCCGGAACGAGGAACATAGTATGAGGAAGTCTTGCTCTTAGTTCGGAGAGCATTTCCGGATAGGTTGCACCAACAACTGCACCAACAGCGGAATAACCATATTTCCCTCTTGTATCCTCTCCCCATTTTTCACACATATCGCCCATTGCTTCATAAATGGTTCTGCCGTCTGCAAGCTTCATATCCTGAAGTTCTCCGCTTGACGGATTAGATGTTTTAACAAGTACAAATATGCCCTTATCACGCTCACGGCAGATTTTAAGAAGCGGTTCGATACCGTCAGTTCCAAGATATCCGTTAACTGTAAGTGCATCCGCACCGAAAGCCTCAATATCATTCTCGCCAACAGAAGTAATACCAAGATGAGCATTTGAATATGCTTCCATAGTTGCACCGATATCGTTTCTCTTTGCATCAGTCATAACGAACATACCATTGAGTTTAGCATAGCGAATGGTTTTTTCAAGAGTTCTGATACCATAGTGACCGTACATTTCATAGTAAGCAGCCTGTGGCTTGATTGCAGGAACAATGTCATGTATTTCGTCGATAATAGCCTGATTAAATTCATAGATTGCCTTTGCAGCAGCTTTCAGAGTCCAGCCGTCGCTGTCAAGATAACGGCGTTTAAGGAAATCAGGAACGTAGTCAAGCTTAGGATCAAGACCTACAACAGTCGGATTTTTCTTTTCGATAATTTTTTCAATAAGTCTGTCAAATGACATAATTTTTACTTCCTTTCAAATTATATGAGTGAATTAAAGCGTATCTCGCCCTTTGATATGGTAACAAGCGGTTTTCCTGTAAGCTCCATGCCCTTGAATACGGTATTATGCGATTTTGAGTGAAGCTTTTCCGGTTCAACAGTCCACTTTCTGCCGATATCGGCAATAAGCAGATCGGCTGTGCTTCCAACCTTGATTGCAGGAACTTCAAGTCCAAGAATCTTTCTCGGATTGACACACATCAGCTCAACCACTTTATTCAGGCTTATCTCACCTGTATGGTAAAGTGCTGTAAGAGTTGCGGCAAGAGAAGTTTCAAGCCCTACAACGCC
>JAZQND010000095.1:0-5926 GCA_045627145.1 Ruminococcus sp.
ATAGGTACAGTAGATGCAAGAAAAGCCATCGAAGGCGTGCTTTCGCACTACGAGAGGGCTTGACGCAGCAGATGCTGTGCATAGCTGTTTTTTCTCAGAAGGGGTTTTTAGAGGTGCCCTTATTTCAAGGCGGAATGAATAAAGCGTGAAAATCTTCCAATCCTCATAAATGAGGTGACGAAGATGAAAAAAAATTTATCATTGATTCTTGTTTCTGGGCTTATCATTGCGATACTTATTTCAAATATAGGTGAAATAATAGGTGATGGAAAAGCGTTTGACAACCTGCGTGGAAACGTTTTGCGTCTGCACGTTCTTGCCAACTCTGACAGCGAATATGACCAGAATCTGAAGCTGAAGGTTCGTGATGCAATTCTTGAAAGCGGAATACTATCCGGGGCAGATTCTATCGAAAATGCCCGAAAAACAGCCGAGAAAAGACTGCGTGATATAGAAACGCTCGCCGAACTGACTCTTGAGGAATACGGCTGTAATATGCCCGTGAAGGCAAGTATCGAAAATATCGGATTTGATGAACGGACATACGGTGATATCACCATGCCTGCGGGAGATTATCAGGCATTGCGTATTGAAATAGGAAACGCAGAGGGACATAACTGGTGGTGTGTGATGTATCCGCCGCTTTGTCTGCCTGCCGCTTCGGAGGTGAGTGAAAACAAATCAGCCGAGGATGAATATTTTACAGAAAAAGAACTGGACATTATGCGAAAACCTAAAAAATACAGGGTGAAATTTGCCGTTTGGGAACAAATTAAGAAAATATGTGATAAAAAATCTGATAAATCAGATTGACAAATTGTGGGATGCAACAAAGATGTGAAATGTGCTTGACAAAATATTGAAAATGGTTTATACTAATTAAGTAAACAAAGCAGAACTATGCGTTCTCACCGTCTGGCAAAGCTGAAACGGTCAATATGTGGTTTATTTCTTTATGAGATCAAACGTGTATTGTGTGAGTGCGGATATTTTCTGCACTCATTTTTGTTTTATATTAATCGCTTGGAGGTGCATGACGATTAGCAAACAGGAACTGCAGATCAACGAAGAAATAAGAGATAAGGAAATTCTCGTAATCGACGCTGACGGAACTAAGCTCGGCGTTTTATCAGCTAAAGAAGCACAGCAGATGGCTTATGAAAAAGAACTTGACCTCGTTAAAATCGCTCCGCAGGCAACACCGCCTGTATGCCGCATTATGGATTACGGAAAGTATTGCTTTGAACAGCAGAAGCGTGAAAAGGAAGCAAGGAAAAATCAGAAGGTTGTCGCTATTAAGGAAATCAGAATGTTTTCCACTATAGATACACATGACTTTGAAACTAAGGTCAATCAAGCTGTGAAATTTTTACAGGGCGGAGATAAGCTGAAAGTTTCAGTCAGATTCCGTAAAAGAGCAATTGCCCATCCACAGCTCGGTGATGAGTTGCTTGAGCGTTTCAAAGAAGCAGTTTCGGCTGTCGGCACTGTGGAAAAGCCGGCTAAAATGGAAGGACGAAGCATAGTTATGTTCGTTTCACCTAAGGCCGCTAAGTAAGGAGGATCATAAAATGGCAAAGGTTAAGGTTAAAACTCACTCAGGCGCAAAAAAGCGTTTTAAGATTACAGGAACCGGTAAGGTTAAGTATCAGCACACAAACAAGAGACACAGACTTACTCAGAAGGATACAAAGCGTAAGAGAATCGCTCGTAACGCAGGCGTTGCTGATTGCACAAACGCTCCTACAATCAAGAAACTCGTTCCTTATCTTTAATCGTGTGCGGTTTTTCCGCAGGGAACATTAATCGGTTTTTTCGTAATTTTATTTTTGGAGGTAAAAGACTATGGCACGTATTAAAGGTGCAATGATGACTCGTAAGAGAAGAAATAAGACTTTAAAGCTTGCTAAGGGCTACTGGGGTTCTAAGAGCAAGCACTTCAAGATGGCTAAACAGGCTGTCATGAAGTCAGGCAACTATGCATACATTGGAAGAAAGCAGAAGAAAAGACAGTTCAGACAGCTCTGGATCACCAGAATTTCTGCTGCAGCAAAGCTTAACGGCATGAATTATTCAACATTCATGAACGGCTGCAAGAAGGCTGGCATCACTCTTAACAGAAAGATGCTCTCAGAAATCGCTATCACTGATGCTGCAGGTTTCGCTGTTATTGCTGAAAAGGCTAAGGCTGCTCTTTAATTAAATTTTCAAACACGCTTCTTATTCATTTAAGAGCGTGTTTTTATTAATCCGCAATGTATATAATGCGTTTTGCAGCGGCTGTTTAAAATCCGCCGTATTCAGCGTGTTTTACAGCCGCCGCATTTCATTAAAATAAGGCGGTGTTACTGTATTGGAAAATATTATTACATCAAAAGATAATCCTATAATCAAGCTGTATCAGAAGCTTTCTTCATCAAAAAAAGAAAGACTTCAATACGGCTTATTCGTGTTGGAGGGAGTTCGTATAGTTGAGGACGCTCTCCGTGAAAACTGCTCACTTTCCCATCTTATTTTCACACAGAGTGCTTACGAAAAATTCGGAAAAAACTGGGTTCAGGCTGATTTGAGAGATACAAAAATTATTGTCATTTCAAATGAACTTGGAAACAGAATAGCTTCTACAGATTCACCGCAGGGTGTTTTTGCTGTCTGCCGCATTCCTCCTGAAAAAACATTTACTTTTAACGATAGTGGACGATATATCGTACTTTTCGGCTTACAGGATCCCGGAAATGTCGGCATGATAATCAGAACAGCAGATGCACTCGGCATAAACGGTATTATCCTCTCCGGAAGCTGTGAACTCTATAGCCCGAAGGTGATACGTTCAACTATGGGTTCGGTTTTTCGTACAAATATCGCTGTTATTAATGATACAGAAAAGCTTTTTAAGCTTCTTGAGGATAATTCGGTAACTACATCCGCAGCGGTTATAGATAAGGACGCTCAGAAGGTCACAGAATGCGGCTTTGGAGGCAGAGAAGCTGTTTTTATCGGTAACGAGGGAAACGGTCTGCCAAAGGAAATAGCTGATAGATGCAGCCGAAAAATTACTATACCTATGCATGGAAATATTAATTCACTGAATGCGGCTATGGCTGCGGGAATTTTAATGTGGCAGCTTATCAATACAGCCGACATTATGTAATATACAGGTTGAATACTATGAAGGAGGCGGTTTGCTTTGAGAGAAACAAGATACTGGCTCTGGCTTTCAAGGGTTTTTGGTGTTGGAAGCCAAAGAATTTGGAAGGCTATGTGCTATTTCCAATCGGCTAAAGAGGCTTATGAAAATCTCCCGCTTGCGGACTGTCGCTTTAAACTTAATGATAATGAATTTCAGAATGCAAGGTCTGAAACCCTTATGCAAATTGATGAGTATATCGAAAACTGTGAGAAGAAGGGAATCGGTCTGGCAGGCTATTCTGATGAGCAATATCCGCCTCAGCTCAGGCATCTTTTTAATCCTCCCGCAGTCCTCTATTTTAAGGGAAATATTTCGTGCCTGAACGGTACAAGAACCGTTACTTCCGTCGGCACACGCAAGGCCTCACAGTACGGCTTGAACATAACAGCAAAAGTATGCGGTGAACTGGCTGCAAAAAACTGTGTGATAGTCAGCGGTTTTGCAGAGGGAATAGATATTGTTTCAAACATTTCGGCGGCTGATAAAAACCGTCCGACAGCCTGTGTTCTGGGCTGCGGAATTGAAGTTGACTACCCGAAGCCTAATTTGAAATTCAGAGAAAAAATATTAAACAGCGGAGGCGTTTTCATATCAGAATTTCCTCCCGAAACCCCGCCGTATCCTAATAATTTTCTCAAAAGAAACCGCATTCTTGCTGCACTTGGACGTGTTACACTGGTTTTTGAAGCTTCTTTGAAAAGCGGCTCTCTTAGTACCGCTAACCTTTCCACAGCACAGGGCAGGGAACTCTTTGTTCTGCCGCCATTTGATATTTTCAGCAGCCGGTGTGCAGGAAATATTCAGCTTCTTAAAGAAGGTGCAACCGCACTTTATGATATCAAAGATGTTCTTGACTGCTTTCTTATAGGCGGTCCGCTTGATATGGAGATTCGTGAAAGCCTCAGTTCAAAGCCAACAGGCAGAGAGGCAGGAATTCTCTGGTACGGTATGGATATGGAGAAAACTCAGCCTTCAGATGTTCTTGAGATTATCCGTCAGTCTCCAAGCGGCAAAAAACGCAAACGCATCGGTTCTGCTGTAAAACGTGCTTCGGAATTTGTTGATGAAAAGTCCGAAACTCCTGAAAAACAGACCGAAACCGCAGAGGACAGCGACTTCTCAGAACTTTCTGTGACCAAAAAACTAATAGTTAATGAGATGAAACGAGGCAGAATACATATTGACGAATTGTATACTTTGCCTGATATTGATCCGTCCATGCTTATGACGGAACTGATAGAACTGGAAATTATGGGCAGGATACGTTCTCTGCCCGGAAAAATGTATGAATTAATCCGATAAGGGGAAACTTTAAATGTCAGATTTAGTTATAGTTGAGTCGCCTGCAAAGGCAAAAACAATTCAGAAATATCTCGGTTCGGGATACGAAGTTATCGCCTCAATGGGGCATATCCGTGACTTGCCGAAATCAAAAATGGGCGTTGATAAGGAGAATGACTTCCAGCCTCAGTATACCGATATGAAGGGCAAGGAGGACGTTATCAAGGAACTGAAAAAATGTGCCAAGAAATGCGATAGAATTTATCTCGCAACCGACCCCGACCGTGAAGGAGAGGCAATTTCATGGCATATAGCTCAGATGCTCAAGCTTGATATGAACGAAAATAACCGTGTCGCTTTCAACGAAATTACCAAAACAGGTGTGAAAAACGGAATGAGCAACCCTCACAGGATAGATATTGACCTCGTAAATGCACAGCAGGCACGCCGTATTCTTGACAGACTTGTCGGTTACGAACTCAGCCCGTTCCTTTGGAAAAAGGTAAAGCGTGGACTTTCTGCCGGACGTGTACAGTCAGTTGCGGTCAGACTTGTTGTTGACAGAGAAAATGAGATACGCAAATTTGTTCCGAAAGAATACTGGTCTATTGATGCCAAATTTTCAGCTCCTTCTTCACGAAAGGTGTTTGATGCCGCACTGGTTGCCGTTGACGGCGAGAAGCTGGAAATTCCGAATCAGGCTGTTGCGGACGATTTGCTGAAACGTCTTGAAAATGCAGAGTATCTGGTAAAATCAGTTAAAAAACGTGTCACCAAAAAACAGCCTGCACCTCCGTTCATCACATCGACACTTCAGCAGGAAGCCTCAAAAAAGCTTAGTTTCGCCGCAAAACGTACCATGAAGGCGGCTCAGGAACTCTATGAAGGTGTTGACGTTGAGGGAGTTGGTGCAGTAGGTCTTATAACTTATATGAGAACCGACAGCCTCCGTATCTCAGATGAGGCAAAAGCTGCTGCCGCTGAATACATAAAAACAGCTTACGGTACTGACTATCTGCCGCCCGAACCTCGTACATTCAAATCAAAAAGCAACGCTCAGGACGCTCATGAGGCTATTCGTCCTTCTACACCTGAGCTTACTCCGGAAAGAGTAAAAAACAGTTTGACTACAGACCAGTATAAGCTATACAAGCTCATCTGGGAGCGATTTATTGCAAGTCAGATGGCAAATGCTCTCCTCGATACAGTTTCTGCCGATATTGAGGCAAACGGCTGTACATTCAGGGCTTCGGGCTATTCTGTCAAGTTTGACGGATTCATGGTTCTTTACGTTGAAACCGCAGATAACGAGGAGGGAAGCAAGAAAATGCTCCCCGAACTAAAAGCGGACGATAAACTGAAATTGAAGTCTATTGCAGGAAATCAGCACTTTACACAGCCGCCTGCAAGGTTTACCGAGGCTTCTCTCATCAAGGCTCTTGAGGAAAACGGCAT
>JAZQND010000096.1:0-8787 GCA_045627145.1 Ruminococcus sp.
TTCTTACTCAAAACGGGTTTTTAGAGGTGCCCATAATAAATTGTTTTTGAAGTTTTACTTAGATTAGGCTTCAAATAGAAAATAAAAGCCAAAAGATTGATTATTAATGCTCCAAACCATGCTGATGCTTCGGCAAAAGCAGTTGCTTTAAAACCTATCTTGTCCATCAGTGTTACGATTACCGATATTCTCATTCCCATTTCCACAATTCCTGATATCATAGGCATAGTCGGATGTCCCATTCCCTGAACTCCGCTTCTGAATACGAAAAGGAAATCAACGCCGATAAGAAAAGCTCCGCTTATAGGCAAAAACTGCATAGCAAGCGAAATTGGTTCTTCGCCGTTCAGCATAAGACCTGCAAGCTGTCTTGGGAAAATTATCATTATTGAACCAAGCAAAGCGTATGCTGTTCCTGCAATTGCGAGGCAAACCCACAGTCCTGAACGTATTCTATCGTAGCGTTTTGCACCATAATTCTGGCTTGTGAATGCAGACATGGTGTAGCCTGCGGTACAGGCAGGCTGCATGAAAAGATTGATATATTTACTGCAAGCTGAATATGCCGAAGTATAGGCAACTCCCATGCCGTTTACAAAATACTGTATCACAATACAGCCTACTGCTGTGATAGAGTTCATTAAAGCCATAGGAAGACCGTTTCCAAAAAGAATGCCGTAAAATGAACTGCAATTTGAAAAGTCATCTTTATTAAGGTGTATATCGTCAATTTTTCTTAGTTTTCCCAAACAAATGAGTGTTGAAATGACCTGTGAAAAAACAGTTGCTGCCGCTGCACCTTCAACGCCTGTTTTAAAGATGAAGATAAAGGCGGAATCAAGAATTATGTTCACAAGAGAGGAAACTATTATTGCATGAAAAGGGGTTCGGCTGTCACCCAAAGCCCTCAGTATTCCTGAGCAGAGATTATATGCAAGAGTTGCAGAAAGTCCGCCGAAAATTATGTATCCGTATTTCAGACTGTCATGAATAATAGATTTGTCGGTCTGCATTATTTTCAGGATATCCCGCAGAAAATACAGGCTTACGGCAGTAAGTACAGCAGCTATCACGACAGCAAGTTTTATAGCTGCGGCTACGCTCTGACGAAGTTTTTTCCTTTCTTTTGCACCGAAATTCTGTGCAATGATAACCGAAAAGCCGTTTGAAAGTCCCATAGCGAAACCGAAAATCAGAAAAGTTACAGATGACATATTTCCGACAGCGGCAAGCTTATCATCGCCCAGACCTTTTCCAACTATAGCTGTATCTGCAATGGTATAAATCTGCTGAAGCATATTGGTAAACAGCATTGGAAAGAAGAAATTCAGTACAGTTTTTTTAATATCGCCTTTTGTCATATCAGTTGTGTCAGACATAAAATCGCCTCCTGCACACAATTATACTCAGGTTCAGAACAAATGATATCATATATCTTGTATTTTTATCTGAAATCAAATATAATATATATGTTCTCATAAATAAGGCAGGTGATTATATGGATACAAGCAAAGAACTAAACTATAAGCTTTATCTTCATAAAGCAAATGGCTTTATACGCACATCATTTAATATTGAATTTGAGCGTTATGCTGCTATAAAAAGCGGAAATGTGGAACTTGTAAAGGAAAATCTCGCAGCAATAAAAAAAGATTTTCTTGCAGGGAAGGGCAGACTTTCAGATGATCCTGTAAGAAATATCCGTTATCACGTTATAATAGCCGTAGCACAGGTTTCAAGAGCGTGTGTTGAAGGAGGAATGCCACATGATGTCGCATATACTCTCAGCGATATCTACATACAGCGGGCTGATAAATGCGGAATTGAAAGCAAACTGATAGAGATTCTTGAGGAAATGCAGCTGGATTTTGCCGCAAGAATGAAAATGCTGAAAAAGGAGGAGGTAATATCTCTGCATATAAGAAGATGCATTGACTATATTTATGAACACCTAAATGAACAGATAACCGTAAAACAACTCAGCAGTCACACAAATCTCAATGAAAGTTATCTTTCAACTCTTTTCAAGCGTGAAACAGGAACTTCAATTATAGATTTTGTTCACACAGCCAAAATCAAAACATCTGAAAATATGCTGATATATTCTGATTATTCTTCTTCGGAAATTGCAATGTCACTTGGTTTTTCTTCACAGAGTGCCTATATTGCATTGTTTCGGCGTATAAATGGAATAACTCCGAAAAAGTTCCGTGATTTATATGCTAAATGAGCATTTCTTATTGATTTGGCATAATCAAGTTGACAAAATCCACAATTTATGATACAATAATACCAAAGCCGTGTAGCTTAGGGCAACATTGTACAAAGTCGTCAGCCGTGCTTTGTGCGGTGTTGCTATAGGGCATCTCTAAAAAACCTCTTTTGATAAAAACAGCTTATGCTGCGTCAATCCCTCTTGGAGTGCAAAAGCACGCCTTCGACGGCTTTCATTACATCTGCTGTACCTATCTGTTTTTTCTTACACAAAACGGGTTTTTAGAGATGCCCTATAGAAAGAAATTAATTGTTCGGGAAAAAGGAGATTAATATGGAAGATTTTCAGTTCAGCGTTGATCTTGGAGGAATGATTTCACTTCTTTCAGATCATCTTTACAGCAGTCCTGATGTTTTTTTAAGAGAACTGATACAAAACGGTGCAGATGCTATAAGTATGCGTGAAAACTTCGACAGGAATTTTTCTGATGGAAAGCTTTGTATTTCTGCTTCAAAAGGCGAAAGCATTACGTTCAGTGATAACGGCATAGGTCTTACAGAGGAGGAAATACATAAATTTGTTTCTGTTATAGGTCAGTCATCAAAACGTACTGATGACGGTAATTTCATAGGTAAATTCGGAATAGGTCTGCTTTCGTGCTTCATTGTGACCGACGAGATAGTAATGCGTTCACGTTCTGCAAAATGTCCTGAAAAGGCTGTGGAATGGCACGGATTTGCTGACGGAAGATATTCTGTTAAAGAAATTGAAGCAGATATTTCGATTGGAACAGAAGTTTCCTTTAAAGCAGCTAAAGGCTGTGAAAAGTATTTCGATGGCGGCTATATCGAGGAAATGGCACGTTATTTCGCACTTCCGCTTCCTTATCCGATATTGGTTTCAAAAGGAGAAGGAATTTGCGTAAAGGCAAATCTGATATTTCACGGTGCAGCTTCGGATAAGCGTGAACTTCTGCTTGATGCAGGAAAACGCATTTTTGATACGGAAACAGATTTTCTTGATGTTATTCCGCTTGAATCTCCTACAGGACTTTTCAGCGGTTCTGCATATATACTGCCATATACTGTTTCAGCAGTTTCTTCGGGAAAACGTCACAGGATCTACCTGAAAAATATGCTCCTTACCGAGGACGGAAGTTCTTTTCTTCCTGAATGGGCATTTTTTGTAAGATGTGTTATCAATACACAAAAATTACGCCCAACTGCATCAAGAGAGGACTTTTTTCACGATGAACAGCTTGAAACAGCAAAAAATGAAATTTCTGAATGCATAGCGGACTATCTTGAAAAACTGTCAGTTACAGACACGAATATGCTTGAAACGATATGTCAGCTTCACGGTGTGGCACTTCGTTCAATAGCCTGTGAAAACGAGCGTATTTTCAATCTCTTTATGCCATATTTCAATTTTGAAACAAGTTTCGGGCAAATTTCAGGCAAGTATATTATGGAACACAGCGGTACGATATTCTATACCTCGGATATCGACATTTTTCGTCAGCTAAGACCGATTTTTGCCGAACAGGGGATACTGCTGGTAAATTCGGGATACGTTCATGTAACCAAGCTTCTTTTGTTTGCATGGCAGCTTGGAGTTGCAGATGTTCAGCCGCTTCGTGAAAATATTATTGATGAATGTCTTAACGAATGCCTTGATGAAGATAAATACAGCTTTATGATAGAGATTTTCAATGAGGCTCTTAAAGAATGCGATTGTCATGCCGTTATGAGAAATTTTTCTCCGCCTCAGCTTGCAAGTCTTTACAGCCCGAATGCAGATGCAGAGATAAAGCATGATATTGAACGCTCAAAGGAAAACGGCGATGAACTTTTTGCTGATTTGCTTGAGGCTTTTGATAAGGAAATTGATGAGGGAGCTTCGTCTGTTCTGTATCTTAACGGCTCAAACAGACTTATCAATAAAATGAGCAGCATTAACGATAACGAAAAACTTATGGTTCTTGCGAAAATACTGTATGTTCAGTCGCTTATTGCGGGAGGATTTCCTGTATATTCAAGTGATATGGGAATTATGAATGAAAATCTGATAAAACTTATTGAATGGGGGATATGACCATGTATGACGAAAAATATATGCATTCTCTGAATGAGGTTGATGATAAACTGAATTATCTGAAAAAATGTATTGCAGAGGCTGATAAGGAAAAAGATGCAAAACAAATGGTAACTCTGCGTCATGATTACATTTATCAGTCTGTATTTCATGGCGATAATTTCAAGGGAATCATCATGTTTCCAGAATTTATGAAGGTATTTGACGAAAATCCAGGAGTTTTTCCGCCTTCATCATTTATGTTTCCGTTTAAATGGATCCTTGAAAATACGAGCGAATTTTATCAGGTTTCTGTGGAGCAGATAGACAGGTATTACGAACGCTTTAAGAAATACATTGAAAAATTCGGTTATACCATGAGAACCTATTATCTGAAAAAGTATCACTCTTATCTTGACATTGACCGTGAAATGGCTATTGAATCATTCAAAAAGTTTGAGGATTTTAAACGTACAGACATGAGTGACTGTGCCGCTTGTGAAATGAACGCTAAAATATCCTATGAAGCAAGATTTGGTTCTGTTAAAAAAGCAGTTGCAATGTTTAACAGTATGATAGACCAGGGAAAGCACTGCGCTGAAGTTCCGCAGGTCACATACGCTGCTCTGGCTGACGAACTGACAAGACTTGGATTGTATGACGAGGCTGAATACTATGCTGATATGTTCCTTTCGCTGACAGATGGCGATGAGGCAAATTTCATGGTGGAAATTTCAAGTGTTCTTATTCTGAAAACAATTACCGATTTTAATGCTGCAATTGAGATTTTCAGCAGATGTGCAGGAATATTCAGCCGTTTGAGGAATCCATATTTCAAATGTTATTTTGCAAATGCGGCATACCGTCTGTTTGACAGGGCAGGCAAAGAGGATATAGAAGAAATAAGGCTTCGTCTTCCTTCTGATTTTGAACTGCATGAGCCTGACGGAGTGTATCAGGTTGGTGAACTGAGAAGATTTTTCAAAGAAATCACAGATGATATTACTAAGAAATTTGATGAGCGAAACGGAACTGATTATTTCTCACAGAGAATCAACTGTGTTTATCCGGAAGCTCCTGAAAATAAGATAGTTCTTCCTCTGCATGGACGTGTAAAGCCGGAAGCTCCTGCAATGGGCATACTTTTCAAATCGCCGGAGGATGTTCCGAATCCTGATTATATCGCTGAACAGGCTGAAAAAATTCTTGAATTAAAAGATTCACAGTATCAGATTATTAATGATTCAAAAATAGTATTTTATTCTGCTGTCGATAAAAACGGAGCAAGCGTAAGATATCGCTTAATTTTTGCAGATACACCTGATTGTTCGGATTTCGCTTCAATTCAGGCACTTCCGGAAGACGTAACGGAACAGCTTGAAGAATACGGTGTAATGCTGATAGTTATGCCTGATATTGCTGCTACTAACCATGAAGACGAAATGACGAAGCTTATGCGTTTTGCAGATTTTCTTAATACAGGCGGTTCACCGGCAGTGCTTATGCTTAACTGTGAAAAAATGCTTTCTTCAAAATGGCTTAATTTATCAGTAAAGGCAAATGTAATGCCTGAGATAAGCCAATTGATTTCGTTTAAGGTATATGTTTCAGCATTTGAAGAAGACAAGCTTGATGTTGTGACAGTTGGACTGGGCATATTTGGTTCAAGAGATTTTATTGTTCCCGCTGTTGAAGAAGAAAGGGTATCGTTCGTTATTTATTTCGTTGAAAAACTTGCAGAAGAAGTAATAAGAAAAACGCTTCCTGATGTTGGTTCTTCGATAGGAATAAATATGGAATATAATGAATCGGCATATATCAGCTATACATGGAAGCCTGTCAGGATACCTGACGAAAACGGCGAAACTGATGAAGAAGCATACGCTTTTGCTGAACCTGTCATCTTCCTCACACCGTCAGAAAGAAGAAGCGGCAATGGACATAAAATATCCGAACTTACTAAAGAACAGGCAGACAATATATCAGTATATCCGCCGATGCGTTTGAGTGTAAGGGACAAAATGCTTTATCCGATTGCCGAATCGTATTTTGAAAATCATGATTGTGAGCTTTTGATCGGGCTGTATGTCATGTGTCCGGACGAAGAATATTATGATGAGGAGGTTCGAGAAGTTGTGTATGTATCACTTACCAAAGAACCCGGCAAAGGCATTATATTTTTGTCAAGTGCGGAAGATGTTTTTGAAAAGGGAAGCATATTTGAAATATCAAATGGTGAGATATTCACCTTCAAAATAAAGGTTAACGGTGAAACTTACAGTCCTTCCGAAATGTACATGATACTATAATAAAGGGCATCTCTAAAAAACCGTTTTGAGTAAGAAAAAACAGATGGGCACCTCTAAAAACCCGTTTTGAGTAAGAAAAAGAAGATAGGTACAGTAGATGCAAGAAAAGCCATCGAAGGCGTGCTTTCGCACTACGAGAGGGCTTGACGCAGCAAATGCTGTGCATAACTGTTTTTCTCAGAAGGAGTTTTTAGAGGTGCCCTATAATCAAACTGCCTGTCGGTACGCTATCAGCGTTTTCCTACAGGCAGTTTTTCTTTTTCGCCACAAATAAGACAAATTTTTCTTGACTAATTTGCAAAATTAGTGTATAATATATAATGCATAGTTGTATATTCACAACAAATTTAAGGTAAGGAGTTGTTACTATGAACAATATTTTATTTGCTGCTTCCGAATGTGTACCTTTTATCAAGACAGGCGGTCTTGCTGACGTTTGCGGAGCTTTACCCCAGTATCTCAACAAAGAACTTTACGATGTAAGAGTAATTATGCCATACTACACCTGTATCCCTGAAAGATACAGAAATAATTTTAAATATGTTACCCACTTCTACATGGACTACGGCATGAGAAGTGAAAAGGTTCATGTAGGTATCATGGAATATGAATACAATGGAATTACATTCTATTTCGTTGATAATGAATATTACTTCAAATGCGATAATCCATACTCCCCTGACCTCAGATGGGATATTGAAAGATTTACCTATTTCTGCAAGGCTGTTCTTGCAATTCTGCCCGTAGTCGGCTTCCGTCCTGACATTATCCACTGTCACGACTGGCAGGCTTCCATGATTCCTGTCTTTCTCCACACAACCTTCGCCACCAATCCTTTCTACTGCTCAACAAAAACCATCATGACCATTCATAACCTGAAATTTCAGGGTGTCTGGGATATCGACACTTTTAAATATAATACTGCACTTCCTGACTATATGTTCACTTCCGATAAACTTGAGTTTCACAGAAACGCAAATATGCTCAAGGGCGGTCTGGTTTATGCCGATTACATCACCACTGTTTCCGAAACTTACGCTGAAGAAATAAAATATGCATTTTTCGGCGAACAGCTTGATGGTCTGCTCAGGGCAAGGTCTGCTTCACTCCGTGGAATCCTCAACGGCATAGATTATAAGGTGTTTGATCCTAACTGCGATAAAAAAATCTATGCGGAATATAATTCCAAAAACTTCAAAGTCCAAAAGGCTGTAAACAAAAAGAAATTACAGGAACAGCTCGGACTTCCTGTTGACGAAAACAAATACATGATAGCCGTTATCTCACGCCTTACCGAACAGAAAGGTCTTGACCTCATCAATTACGCTATGTCTAATATCTGCGACGAAAATACACAGTTTGTCGTTATCGGTACAGGTGAACCGCACTTTGAAAATATGTTCAAGCACTATCAGTGGATGTATCCGGAAAGAGTTTCCGCAAATATCCTCTATTCGGACGAACTTGCACATAAGCTCTATGCCGCCGCCGACGCTATGCTTATGCCGTCACTTTTTGAGCCTTGCGGTCTTACACAGCTTATCGCCCTCCGCTACGGTACTATACCGATAGTTCGTGAAACAGGCGGTCTTAAAGATACCGTAAAACCTTACAACGAGTTCGACGGAACAGGTACAGGCTTCTCATTCGCCAACTTCAACGGCGACGAAATGCTCGGCGTTATCAATTATTCCAAGCACATTTTCTTCAATCACCGTGACCAATGGGACAAAATGGCAAAACGTGGAATGGAAACTGACTTCTCCTGGAACAGTTCCGCATTACAGTACGAAGGAATGTATAACTGGATGATAAACTGGTAAGCCGCTGAGCGAACGGCGGCACTTGTCACGCTTTGCTCGTAAACTCGCTTACTCTCTGCGAAGTACAAGTCTGCTTTCGCTCGCTGATACAAATATGTAACTATAGGGGTGCATTCCGTGCCCCCTTAAAACAAAGATACATTACGGCTGTCAGGCGATATGACGACATAATCATAAAAAAGGATATGAAAAAAGCAAACAAAGTATATAATTAATTTAAGGGCAACTCTAAAAACCCCTTCTGAGAAAAAGCAGCTATGCACAGCATCTGCTGCGTCAAGCCCTCTCGTAGTGCGAAAGCACGCCTTCGATGGCTTTTCTTGCATCTACTGTACCTATCTGCTTTTTCTTACTCAAAACGGGTTTT
>JAZQND010000097.1:0-2367 GCA_045627145.1 Ruminococcus sp.
TATCCGGGAGGTGAACCAATTAGCTTGGATACAGAATGTTTTTCCATAAATTCCGACATATCTATCCTGACAAGACTGTCTTCGTCATCAAAAAGGCAGTCTGCAAGGGCTTTGGCAAGTTCGGTTTTTCCAACTCCCGTAGAGCCTGCGAACATAAATGATACCAGAGGTCTGCTGCTGTCACGGAGTCCGGATTTTGCCCTGAAAACTGCTTCTGCAACACGTTTTACGGCTTCTTTGTGACCGATGATGCGTTCACCGAGTCTTGAGGCAAGCTTATTAAGCTCAATTCCCTCCTCAAGAGTTATTCTTGAAAGCGGGATACCCGTTTTGAGTGAAATAACCTCTGTCAGGTCATCCTCCCTGACTTCGGTACGCTCTCTGCCAACTATCAGATGACGAATGCTGTCGGGTTTCAAGCCAAGTTCGTCCATACTGAAATGTTCGGAATTTTCCGTACAGTTTCCTTTGCTTCTTTTGATTTTCGCAGCCGCACAAGCTTCGTCAAGAACGTCTATTGCTTTGTCAGGCAAAGAACGGTCAGTGATATAACGAACCGCAAGTTCCACAGATTTGCTTATTATTTCATCACTTATGACTACTTCGTGAAAGTTTTCATATTTTTCACGCAGTCCACGAAGCATAGCCTTGCAGCTTTCGGCGGAAGGTTCGCAGATTTTGACGGGCTGAAAACGGCGTTCCAGAGCCGAATCCTTTTCTATGCTTTTTCTGTATTCGTCAAAAGTGGTTGCACCTATGACCTGCAATTCCCCTCGGGCAAGCTGTGGTTTCATGATATTTGCGGCATCTATAGCCCCCTCTGCCGCCCCTGCACCGACTATGGTATGAAGTTCGTCAATGAACAGGATTACATTTCCGGCAGAAGCTGCTTCGTCCAGACAAGCTTTGACACGCTCCTCGAAATCGCCTCTGTATTTTGCACCTGAAAGCAGAGAGGTGAGGTCAAGAGCGAAAATATGCTTGTTTTTCAGACTTTCAGGAACAAGTTCACGCATGAAAAGTTCCGCAACCCCTTCAACTATAGCTGTCTTTCCAACACCGGCCTCGCCTATCAGACACGGATTATTCTTGGTTCGTCTTGAAAGAACCTGCAGGACTCTTTCTGTTTCGGCTGTTCGTCCGATAAGCGGATCGGCTCTGTTAAGCAGTGCGGTATCGGTAAGCAGTCTGCCGTACTTAAATAGATTTGGGAACTGTGAGAGGCGTGGTTTTGCATTTCTGCTTATTTCAGAAGCTGTGCAGACGGGTTCGGCTATCCGCAGACTGCTGCATATTCCGCCTGTGCTGCCGCCAAGCTTTCGTATAAGTGTACACGCACTGCACGAAGGTTCGAGCATTATCGCCGCAAGTATATTTTCGGGAGAAGCTTGCTTTTTTTTGCAGTCAGCCGCCATGCTGTAAGCCGATTCAAAGATACGTTTGGTTGCGGCGGTCAGGAAACGGTGATTCAGGATAGACGGAGTTCCCTGCCCCACTGTTCTGATTATAATTTCACGAAGTTCGTCATAAGCCACGCCGTTTCTGACAAGTATTTCTGCTGCTTCCGTTGAACCGTCAGCAGAAACAGCAAGCAGAATATGTTCGCTTCCGATGTATGTGTGACCAAGTTCGGAAGCAAGAGTTACCGCAGAATCAATTATCCTTACCGATTTTCTGTTAAATTTCTCTGTATTCATCGTAATCCTCCTGAAGTATGCATTAATTAGTGGAGCAACAGTTATAGTATGCCACTTTTTGCCTGCGATAACTGTCGAAACAGGAAAGCTTGAAAAAATTCCTGTAACACATTTTCATCTATGGCATATCATGTAGTATGAAGCGCAGACAAAAGCGTTTCAAATACATCAAGAAAATGCGGAAAATCACCGCAGATTCAATAAGGAGCTGTTTTTTTATGTGTAATTCATCTTTTGGCGGAAACTGCTGGTCTACTATTATTGTTGTGCTTCTCGTTATCCTTCTTTTCTCAAACTGCGGCAATAACGACTGCGGCTGCGGAAACAGCGGTAACTGCGGCTGCGGCTGCTGACAACTGAATAGTATGACAATTCGCCATGATTCCTTTAAAGGTCTCATGGCGTTTTGTTTTTGCACTGTTTTCAACAAATATTGCTCCGCCGATTAAGGTAACACCGCACAAAGCACGTCTGACGACTTTGTTTGCATATTTCCCGTCATATTACACAGAAATTCCTTGTCATACGTCAGTATGTCTGCGGAATTTCTATGCAATCTGACTGCGTTTCTGCCGCACAATCTTTGTGCGGTGTTGCCTTAAATATCTGTGTCTGCAAATATCAGCATTAAGTCGGAGGCCAAGCGGTCTTAGGAAGACAACTGCTGGTA